>JALZOI010000894.1 GCA_030857245.1 Myxococcota bacterium | reverse complement strand
CCTTCGTTGTCGCCGATCGCACCCCGCCCGCCGCTCGCCGCCACCGGGCCGGCGCCCGCGCCGCCCTGCTTGGTGCCGCCGGCGAAGCCGCCCGGGCCGTGGTTGATGCCGACGCAGCCGCCCTGCGCGTCGATCACGCCCTCGATCGTGACGTCGCCATCGACCGCGAACACGATCGACCGGTTGCCGATCAGCGACAGGCTTCCCTGGATCTGCAGCTTGTTGACGCGGAACAGGGCGGCCGCGCCGCGCTGCACGTACTCGATGCCGTTGATGACGCCGCTGCCCGGCTCGCGCAGCGGCAGCGCGGGACCGACGGCACCGATGCGCCCGGTGTCGCCATCGATCACGATGCCCGCGGCGAACACGACGTCGGTGAGCTGGTCGCCCGGGGCGACATCGCCGGGCTGGAGGACGTTCGCGGCGGGATCGATGCGCGCGCAGTGCGCGCCCGGCGTGATCCGGCAGCCCCACGCACAGTCCTCGTCGACCGCGAGCACGCCCGGCGCGCTGCAGCTGCGCAGCACGGTCGGCGTGGCGCACTCGATCGACGCCGCGGCGCACAGGCTCGCATCCGGTGGGTGCAAGGCGTCATCGCCGGCGTCCTGGCTCTGGCCGCTCGCGGAGAACTTGCACGCCGCGAGCACCGCCGCCGTGATGGCGGCGGCCCGGAACCCTCGGCGGTGGTGCGCTGGACGTCGACGCATGCGGCACTGTCCAGCATACGCGGGATCGCCCGGGCTCAGGCTAGTTCGGGGTTTGAACATGGGGTGCCCAGATCGGGTTGTTGTTGAGGACGCGGACGTCCTGCGAGGGCAGCCAGAGCGCGGCGAACGAGGGATCGAGGCCGGCGGCGGCGCGCGTCAGATCGAGCCCGGCGATCCAGATCTGCGCGAGCCCCGAGGTCGGCAGGATCGCGCCGTAGGGGCGCGCCGATGCGAAGGCGAGCCACGCGAGGTCGCCCTCGATGGGGGCCCACGTCGGCATCGTGGTCGCGAGGTGCGGAACGTCGTCGGTGGTGCCGACCCGGTGGCTCGCGATCGCGAGCGGGATGTGGACGCCGCCATCGTCGCGGATCAGGCGCAGCTCCGCGGTCGGCGCACCGCGCGATGGCCCCGCGGCGTTGACGTAGGCGATGTAGCGGCCGTCGGGCGAGTACCTGGGGAAGTAGTTGTTGCTCGTCGGCGAACCCGCGACCAGGACCTCGGTCGCGCCCCACGCGCCGGCGACGAACGCGATCCGCGCGATCGAGCCGCTCCCCACGTCGAGGTTCGTGACGTCGTTCGTCAGCGTGACGACGAGGTGCTTGCCATCGGGGGACCAGTCGGGGTGGCTCGCCTTTCTGGGCAGCGGGACGCGGCCGCCGTTCGGCCCGAGTGGCTCGCCCGTCACCGCGTCGCGCAGGGTCAGCACGCCGCGATCGGCGACCACGAGCAGCTCGGCCGTCGGCGAGAACGTCGCCCATCCCATGGGCCGGAGCGGCGTCGTCAGGAGCGGCGTCGCGTCCTCGAGCTCGATCGTCCGGAGGTCGTCGCCATAGGCGAGCGCCATCGCCCGGCCATCGCGCGACACGGTGTGGCAGCCGACGCACGTGGCATCACCGGCCGCCGGGTAGAGGCGACCGACGGTCTCACTCGCGAGGGTGCCGCGCATGACCGCGGTGGTCGCCGCCGACCAGTGATAGAGCACCCCGCCGATCGCACGCTGCGAGAACGTCAGCGGCGACGGCGCGCTCGCGTGGATCGTCCCGGGTGACGCCGTGCTCGCGGCCTCCGCGACGAGCTCGACCGTGGCGCCGGGGTGCGTCGCGGCCAGCAAGGCCCACAGCGCACCGTCGGGCTGCCAGCGATCGCTGCCGGAGACCACCGTCACGCGGAGCAGGTCGGAGTCCAGCCGCCAGCGATACGCATCGGTGCCGGCGCGCGGCGCGAGCTGGAACAGGATCCGCGCGAGGTCCTGCGGCACGAGCGCGCCGCGCGGGGGGTAGAGGATCCCGGGCGCGAGGCTCCCGCCGACCTCGACGGGCATGCCCGGCGCGAACAGCGCGTCGGCGCCGACGGGCGGCGGGAACACGGCATCGCTCAGCGCGAGCTCGATCCTGACGTGGAGGGGCACGCTCACCTCGAGGGTCTCCGCGCGCGCGCTCGCCACGACGTGGCCCCCGGCCGCCTGCGACGCGACGTAGCGCCCGGGCGCCGCGAACGAGCCGGGGGCGAGGTCGTCGACGCTCCACGCGACGAGCGACGTGATGTCGCGCGTCGTCCCGTCGATGAACGTGCCGATCGCCACGAGGCCGAGCTCGGGCGGTGGGCCGGTGAGGTCGGTGACCGTCAGCGTCGTGTCGGCCGCCGTGAGCGTGATCCCGACGAGGCCGCTCAGCCGCCCGCTGCCGAGCTGCACGGTCTCGGTACAGCCCGCGAGCAGGGCGAGCACGAGGACCGCACGGCTCATGGCGTCGAGGGTCTCACGAGCCGGCCCGCGAGCTTCGCGTACGCGCCGGTCGGGAAGGCGTGGAGGTAGCTCGCGGCGGCGGCGCGGGCCTCGGCCGCGCGGTTCGCGGTGCGCAGCACGTCGACGCGCAGCCACGCGGCCTCCTCGGCGTTGGTCGCGCGCGGGAATCGACGCGCCAGCTCGTCGAGCGCGCGCAGCGCGGCGGCTGCGTCGGTGATGGCGTCGAGCTCCGCGAGGTTGAGCAGCGCGACGGCGGCGTACGCATCCTTGCCGTTCGCGATGAGGCGGTACGCGCGGGCGGCCTGCTTC
>JALZOI010000267.1 GCA_030857245.1 Myxococcota bacterium | reverse complement strand
CGCCCGTCCCGATGCCCGCGCCTGTCGCGGTGCCGCAGCCCTTGCCGGTTCCGCGGGCGCATCTGGCCAACCACCATCGCGTCCCGGCCGCCGGCGCGCAGGCTCCGACGATGCTCGGGGGCGACGCCCTGCTGCTCCCGCAACCGCTCGCGGCGCACGACGCGCTGCTCGTGCCGCACGGCACGCTGCCGTCGACGATCCCCGGACAGGGCGTGATCGCCGCGCGTCCGTCGCACGGCTACGGCTATCCCAGCGCCGCGGAGCTGCCGCTGCACGCGCAGCAGCTCCACGTCCATGCAGCGGTGCCGCGCGATGCGACCTCGACCGCACTCGTCCAGCCGCAGCCGTACGGCATGCTGGGGTCGCAGGCACCAGCACCGTACGTCCAGCCGCAGCTGTCGCGCCGGGCGAAGATGGTGCTCGGCGGCGCCGCGTTGACGATGTTCGCGGCGATCGCCACGATCGCGATCATCAAGGGCTCCACCCGTCCGGCACCGCAAGCGAGCCCGGGCTCGACCACGACCACGACCACGACCACGACTTCGAAGGGCCCGATCGTCGAGAGCATCACGCCCGACGCCAGCGCGCCGACGCGCCCGATCGCGAAGACCGAGCCGCTCGCGAAGGTCGCGGTGCCGGACGCCGAGCCCACCCCGAAGGTCGAGCCCCCGAAGCCGATCGTCAAGGTCGAGCCCCCGAAGCCGATCGTCAAGGTCGAGCCCTCGCGGGTCGAGGCCGCGAAGCCGATCGCCAAGGTCGAGCCACCGCGGCTCGAGCCATCGCGCGCCGAACCGAAGAAGGAGACCAAGCTCGAGCGCCGCCGCCGGCTCGCTCGCGAGCGCGAGGAGCGCGTCGAGCGCGTGGAGCGCACGCCGACGGTCGCGGTCGCGGATCCGGTGACCCCGAAGCGCACCATCGACGCCGGCGACGCCAGGGTGAAGGCCGACCGCCTGTATCGCGACAAGAAGTTCAACGAGGCGGCCGCGGTGCTGCGCAGCGCGAGCTCGGTCGGCGGCTCCGACGGCTCGGACCTCAAGTCCGCCGCCGCCGTCTACGAGCAGGTGGGTCGCAACTTCAACGTGGGCATGGGGCCGGCGACGAAGCCGACCGAGGCGTACGACGCGCTCAACCGCGCGGCGAACCTCGACCGCGGCGCCGGCGGCGCCTTCAGCACCGAGATCCAGACCAAGCTCGCACAGGTCGCGCCCCGCGCGGCCGTGGCGTTCATGGCCGCGAAGGACTTCAGCAAGGCGTTCCAGGCGGCACGCGCGGCGGAGACCTTCGGCGGTGGCAACCCGAGCACGAAGTCGGTGCGCAGCGCGCTCGAGGATCGGGCCGGCGAGCTCTACGCGACGGCGCTCAAGGAGCTCGACGCGAATCCGGACGCGGCGAAGTCGAAGCTCCGTGAGATCAAGAGCATCGTCGATGGCAAGAGTCCCTGGTACGTGAAGGCGACCAAGGCGCTCGCTGGCGGCTGAGCTGCCGAGCTACCGACCGCTCACTTGAGCAGGCCGCTGATCACGCGCTCGAGCTTCTCGAACTCGAACGGCTTGTCGACGTGCGCATCGGCGCCGTAGAGCGGCGACGTGATCTCGTTCACCTGCGCACCGATCGCCGTGACCATCACGATCTTGATCTTCGCGGTGACCGCGTCCTGCTTGAGGGCGCGCGCGACCTCCCAGCCAGACTTGCCAGGCATCATCACATCGAGCAGCACGATGTCGGGCATCTCGCGCTTCGCCATCTCGATGGCGCGGTGGCCGTCGCCCGCCGACGACACCTTGTAGCCACGCGCCGACAGCCGCGTGCTGAGCATCGACACGATCTCCGGATCGTCATCGACTACCAGGATGCTCGCACCGGCGTTCTCCTTGCTCATCCGGTGACGCTACGCTGCACCGCTCGGCGGCGTCAATACCCGCGCCGGACGTGATACCCCTGGGGGAGGTGCGCCGCTGGATCTGGATCGCGATCATCGCCGTGATCTGCGGGGCCGCGCTGCTCGCGGTCGGCGACGTCCGCGAGCTTGGCGCACGGCTGTCGGGGTTCGCGTGGTGGTCGTTCTTCGCCTGCCTCGGCCTCGCGCTCCTCAACTACACCATCCGGTTCCTGCGCTGGCAGCTCTACCTCCGCGTCCAGGCTGTCAACGTCCCGCTCGGCTCGAGCGCGCTCGTGTTCGGAGCCGGGCTGTCGCTCTCGATCACGCCCGCGAAGCTCGGCGAGCTCGTGAAGAGCTACCTGCTGCGCGAGCTCCACGGCAGCCCGCCGACCCTGACCGCACCGATCGTCGTCGCGGAACGAGTCACCGACCTGATCGCGCTGCTCGTCCTCGCGGTCATCGGCGTCGCGGTCTACGGCGTCGAGACCACGCTGGTGATCGTCGCAGTTTCGATCGTCGCGCTCGGGCTCGTGATGCTGGCATGGCCCCGCCCGACGCGCTGGCTCATCGACCTCGTCACGCGTCCGCGGTTCGCGCAGCGGTTCCGGCAGCCCGCTCATCAGATGTATGGCGGGCTCGCGACGCTCTGTCGCCCCCGCCTCCTGCTGGTGGCCACGCTGATCGCGGTCCCGGCGTGGGCCGCCGAGTGCATCGGCTTCGCGTGGATCGTGAATGCGTTTCCGGGTGCGCACGTGGATCTCGGGCTCGCGATGGTGATCTACGCCGCGACCACGATCGCCGGCGCGCTGTCCTTCCTCCCCGGAGGGCTAGGTGTCACGGAGGGAGCGATGACCCTGCTGCTCGTGCAGGGGGCCGCGAAGCTCGATCGAGCCGCCGCCATCGATGCGACGCTCCTCACGCGGCTCGCCACCCTGTGGTTCGCGGTGCTGCTCGGGGTCGGCTTTCTCGCGATCGTGCGGGCCCGCATTGCGCGGATCGCGGCGCGCCGGGCAGCGGACGCGGGCTGAATCGCTATACTGCGTGCATGTCGGTAGGCGTCGATTTTGATTTCGCGCGCTGGCTCGCGGCGCGCCGCGGCTCGATGGAACAGTCAGCGAGGGAGGGTGCCGCGTACGCCTTCTCGGCGGAGCGCAAGTTCCGTCGAACCCTCGGGCTGGCGCGTCCGGTGACGATGGCCCTCGAGGCCACCACCCGGCTGTGGCGTGACGTGGCACGGACCGAGCTGCTCGGCACCGCGGTCAAGGTCACCGATCAGCAGTACCCTCGGGTGTGGCGGGCGGCGAAGGCTGCCGGGGCCGCGCTCCGGGTCCAGGTCCCCGTCGTGTTCGCGGCGCCGTCGTCGTCGATCAAGATCAAGGTGCTCGGCACCGAGGACGCGCCGCACCTGATCGTGAACCTCGAGCTCGCCGAGAAGCTCGACGAGACCGAGCTGATCGCCGCGATCGCACACGAGCTCGGGCACGTCCAGAACGGGCACATCCTGTACGCCACCGCCCTCCACTATTTGACGAGCTCGGCGGCGTTCTTCGTGCGCTGGGTCGTGCAGCCCGCGATCATGACGCTGCAGGCGTGGTCGCGCCGCGCCGAGGTCACGTGCGATCGCGCGGCGCTCCTCGCCGTCGGTGATCTCGAGAAGACGCTGACCGCGATGGTCAAGCTCGAGCTCGGCGTCGACAAGGGCTCGGCGTTCAACGCCGAGGAGTACCTGAAGGCGCTGCCCGACACGAAGAAGGGCTTCGGGCGCTACGTCGAGATGTTCCGCTCGCATCCATTCCTGCCGAAGCGCGTGCAGGCGCTCCGGCTGTTCGCCAACTCGGCGCTGTTCGCGACGCTGCGCGGCCAGGATCCCGCCGGCAAGCCGAGCCTCCCCGACGTCGACAAGCAGGTCGGCGAGCTGATCTCCGTCTTCTGAGGACCGCCATGATTCTTCTCGATCATCACAAATCAGCGAAGCGCGAGATCGTGGCGCGGTTCAAGCAGCTCGCCGAGGTCGCCGAGGGCGTCGGCATGATCACGCTCGCTCGCGACATCCGGACCACGAGGATCCCCAAGCTCGAGTCCGAACGCTTCCACCTGGTCGTGCTCGGCGAGTTCAACCACGGCAAGTCGACCTTCGTGAACGCGCTGCTCGGCGCCGACATCCTGCCGACCGGCATCACGCCGACCACCGCCTCGATCAACCACGTCGTCCACGCGGCCGCGCCGACCGCGCGCGTCGTGCTGATGGGCGGCGAGAGCAAGCCGCTCGAGCCGAGCCAGCTCAAGGAGTGGGTCACGGTGGCCGGCGGGCGCGCCAGCGAGGTCGCCTATGTCGAGCTCGGCTTCCCGAGCGAGCTGCTGCAGAACAACGTCGTCCTCGTCGACACGCCGGGCGTCAACGACCTCAACGAGCAGCGCGCCGAGGTCACGTATGGCTACGTCCCGCGCGCCGACGCGGTCGTGTTCCTGCTCGACGCCGGCCAGGCGCTCAAGGACTCCGAGCGCGAGTTCCTGCGGAGCCGCGTCCTCGAGGCGGCCCGCGATCGCCTGATCTTCGTGCTCGGCAAGATGGACATGCTCTCGGTCGACGAGCGCAGCGCCGTCATCGACTACGTGCGCGACGGTCTCTCGAAGATCACGCCGGACCCGGTGCTGTTCCCGCTGTCCGCGAAGGACTGGGCCAAGACCGGCGACAAGGAGAGCGGGATGCCCGAGCTCCTCGCGTACCTCGAGCGCTTCCTCGCTCGCGATCGCGCGCAGGTCATCCTCGACAACGCGGCTGCCGATGCCGGCCGCACCGCCGCGTACCTCGAGAACAACCTCGGCGTTCGCATGCACGCGTACGATCTCGACATGGGCGAGCTCGAGACCCGGATCGGCGCGGTGCGCGATCAGCTCGATACGTCGAAGCGCAAGCTCGACGAGCTGCACATCCGGATCGATGCCGATGCGGAGTCGATCAAGAACCAGATCGGGCTCGACCTCGAGCAGTTCGCGAAGGCGTTCGTGGCGGCGCTGCCGTCGCAGATCGATGCGGTCGACGCCAACGACGTGAAGTCGTACCTCCCCGTGTTCATCGAGGACAAGTTCAAGGAGTGGGCGGAGCTCGAGGGCGCCAAGCTCGCCGCGATGCTCGAGCACCTCGCGGAAGAGGTCATCACGATCACGAACGAGAACGTGGCGGCCGCGGCGGCCACGCTCGCGGAGCGGCTCGGGCCGAACGACACGCAGGTCGACATCACGGTCGATAGCTTCAAGTACGACGTCGGCATCTACGCCGTCGGCGCGCTCGGCACGACGGTGATGCTGTTCGTGAACGCGCTCGCGGGCGGCCTGCTCACGCTCGCCGCGCCGATCCTCGCGATCGTGCTGAAGTCGAAGATCGCCGGCGACATCCGCGTCCAGGCCAAGGAGAAGGTCCCCGCGGCCGTGCTCAACGCCGCCGAGGCGATGAAGCCGCACTTCGATCGCTGCATCGACGACTTCGCGAAGCGGCTGTCCGAGTTCGTGTCGAACGCCGGCAACACGCTCTACAAGGGCATCAGCGAGATCCTCGATCGCACCATGAGCGAGCGCAAGGAAGCCGGCGGCGCCCTCGACGGGCTCCGGCTCGCCACGACGTCGCAGATCCAGCAGGTGGTCGCGGCGCGCGCGGCCCTGGTCCAGCTTCGCGAGGGGTTGTGGTCGCCGGAGGAGCCGCCACCCGAGGTGCCTGCCGAGGTGCCGATGGACTTGCCGCCCGACGTCTCGTGATGTAGGCGCCGGTCGCCTGAACGGCGGCGTGGCAGCTTCGACACGGCGCACGCGGCATTCACCAGCCATGGAGCTGCCGCCTCCGCGGAGGCACCGGGAGCGCGACGATCAGAAGCAGACGTCGGGAATCTGCTTGCCGGCTTCGGAGAGCTGGGCTTGCACCGCCACCGCTGTCCTCGCACATAGCACCTCGCCGGCGAACCCCCGTGCCCGCGAGCTCGCCTCGCGGATCTGCTCGTGATCGAGGCCCGGGTCGTCCATCGCTCGCACGGTCTCGCCGCACCGCGCGAGCGCCTCGCAGTGCTGCCGGGGAGAACCGACGGCCTGCCACAGCGCCTCGCGATCGACCGCACAGGCCGCCGGGAGCTGTGGCGCATACGGCGTCGTCGCGACCACGCGATGCACGAGGAACATCGCCTCGTTGCATGCCCGTTCGTCCGCCCGCTCGCCGGCGCCCTCCACGCTCCTGCCGTGCCCCGTGAACGCACCACCGGTCGCGACCAGGGCGGCACCGCACGTCACCGCTGTCGCGCACCCGATCGGCGCGAGCGCAGGTAGCGGTGGAACGCATGCCGCCGTGTAACATCGAACGGCGGCACAGCTCGCGAGCGGGTCGAGCCGAGTAATCCGGACTCCGCGCACGCCACCGGCCGGGAAACGAATCGAAGATTTCGTGCGACGAGGCGCGCCATCCTGGAACTCAGGCCATGAAGCGAATCGCATTTGCATCGATGTTGATCATGGCCGCCTGTAGCAAGGGCGGCGGCGGCAGTACGGATCTGAGCTTCGGCAAGCCAGCCGAGCCTTTCGGCGTGCTCGCGAAGGTGAAGTTCGGCGAGCCCGATACCGAGACGGTGAAAGCCGTTCCGGGCGTGGAGTACAAGGGCTACGTCGGGCGATGGCGTCCGAACGCCAAGACCGAGGTCGAGCTGACGAGCGCGGACGTGACTCGCCACAACTCCAAGATCGAGGTCCGCTTCGAGGACAAGTCGAAGGACGAGCTGATCAAGGCGTGGGGACCCGGCAAGGAAGGGAAGGACGTGCTCGACCAGCCGACGACGTACTATTTCAACGGGGACGGCACGATCCGCGCGCAGGTCGATACGGTCGAGGGCGTTCCCGGCTTCAAGGTCGAGTTCCTCCCGATGTTGCCGCTCGCGAAGCTGGTCTCCGATGATGCAACGGCGGTGGGAGGCGTGAAGCTCCTGGGTGCGAACCCGGAGGAGGTCTCCAAGGCCGCGAGCCAGGCCGGCTATGCACCGGAGAAGACCAAGCTCAAGGCGCCGCTCACCGAGTGGAACGCGACCCACACCATGGTCACCTATGAAGCCACGGGCGGGGCCGTCACGGCCTACACGGTCTTCCTCGACACCAAGCTGTCGCCCACGGCCAAGGACGAGATCCTCGACGCGCTCGAAGCCAAGTGGGGCAAGCCGACGCCCGCGAAGAGCGTGGTGGGCGACGACGAGCTCGTCTACAAGGCCGAGGGACCGCGGATCGCGCTGCGGTCGAGCGGCGACAGCCTCTACCTCGAGGTCAAGCAGTAGTCGCTCTCGTCTCGAGCGTGTCTCGGGCGCGGCCGCACGCCCGCGTCGTCGACGTGAACGAGGTCTCGCCGCCGGTCGTCGCCTTGCGGAACGCGTAGAGCGAGTTGCCCGCCAGGTGCGCGCGACCCAGCGTGAAGCCCGTCGGGGTGTTGATGTACTCGTCCGTGGTGACGACGAGCAGCACCCGAGCGTTGGCGCAAGACGTCGTCCGCGCGGTCGTACGGATGACGAGCGGCGCGCCCACGCTCGACGGCGCGCACGCGAAGCTCACTGCCCTGCGGATCGCCGCGCTGCACCCCGAGCGCGGCGTGGCGCTGGCCGCGGATGCCGATCCGACGGCGACGTGGGGAAGCGAAGCGCCAGTGCCGGTGGCTACTCGAGGCGCCGTGGGTGGTTGTGGGCAGGGGTCGGTGTCCAGGCTCACCAGGCGTACGCCTCGACGCGCTGCGACAACCACAGAGCTGCGCGCACTTGCGCGATCAGCGCACCTGGCCGGGTGCTTGCTCGATGGGTTGTCCCATGCGAAACGCCCTCGTCGCCTCGTTGCTCCTCGTCGCAGTCGGCTGTGGAACCTCGGCACCCGGGGACGATGGCGTCAACGATGACGGCGGCAGCCCCGAGCATCCGGTCCCCGCGAAGACCGGGCCATACCAGGTCCAGACCCGCGTGGACTTCACGATCGAGGCGATCCTGCCCCCGCAGATCGAGCTCGCGGTCGTGGCGCTCCGGTTGTTCTCGACGAATCCGGCCCGCGCCCTGTTCGACCTCGCCGAGCAGAAGGGCATCCCGGCCGTCGGCATCATCCGCGACGTCCTGCCCGGCGCGCTCGAGGATCGGCTCGAGGACTGGATCAACGGCGAGATCGCCAAGCTCAAGATCAACGGCAAGCCGATCACGGCCTACGTCGGCGAGGTCGCGGCCCTCGCCGAGATCGCCCTCTCCGAGTTCGCCGTCGACAGCGAGCTCACGATGCACGGCGAGACCGCCTCGCACCGCCTCACCGCACTCGACCTGTCCCCCGCGGGCATCGACTTCCGGCTGCCGATCGGCGGCCTCGCCGGCGACATCCTGACCCAGGCGCCGGTGATCACGGTCTCCGAGGGCGGCGCGCTCGGCTTCGGCGAGCAGCACTTCGGGCTCAACTACGGCGAGTACGCATGGCAGGGCCTCGAGCACGTGTCGACCACGGTGTTCGGTCAGGGCATCCGCGCCAGCCTCGGCAAGGCGATCGACTGCACCGCCCTCGCGAACACGATCGGTGACAAGTGCGTGCTCGGCGCGTGCGTCGGCCACAAGCCGGAGCTCCGGGCGATCTGCAACGGTGGGCTCGATGCGCTCGTGGACTTCTCGCACGATCGGTTCGCGGCGATGCGGCTCGAGGCGTTCCACCTCGCGACCGGGACGGCCCGCCTCGTCGATGACGACGGGGACGGCTACGGCGATCAGATCACCGACGGTGTCTGGCAGGCCGAGCTCAACATCGGCCTCGGGCTCCGCCACGCGCCCGCGACGTTCGCCGGCGTTCGCTAGTCCATCACAACAGCGGCCTCTCCGGGGGCAGCGTCTCGTATACCCGTGGCGGTCACTGACCGTCCTTGCGACTAGCCGAGCGGCGAGTCGGACGCCGCTTCTTGCGGGCCGGTTGCGCCCGCGGCGCGCCGCCGATGCCACGCGAGCTGGGCGATCCCGTCGAGGCTGCGCAGCGCGGCATCGACGTGGGGCAAGAGCTCGCGAGGCCCCGGCCCACCACCCTGCGCGTCGACGCGCAAGGTCCACTCGGGGACGCCAGTGGCGCCCAGCACGAGCACGGCGGCCTTCGCCTCGAGCGTGACCCGCATGTCGACCCCGTGATCGCTGCCGTCGATCGCGCTGGTGCCGAGCCCGCGGCGGCGCAGCTCCGCGC
>JALZOI010000266.1 GCA_030857245.1 Myxococcota bacterium | reverse complement strand
GCCCGAGCCCGCCGCGCTCGAGGCGCTCGCGGTCGCCGCGCGAGCCGACGACGCGGAGGTCCGCGCCGCGGCCCTGTCGCTGCTCACGGAGCGGACCGACGCCGAGGCCGCCGAGGTCCTCGTCGACATCGCGCTCGCGAGCGAGCTCGACCATCCCGTCCACCAGGCGCTGTCGCGGCCGGGTGCCGCGCGAATCGATGCGATCGCGTTGCGCCTCGGTAGCGCTGATGACCGCGAGGCGGGCTTGCTGGCGGCCGCGCTCTCGCGGATGCGGCACGAGGACGCGACGGCGGTGCTGTTCGACGTGCTGGCGGAGAACAACGCCGCCGCTCGCCGCGCGATCGCCGGCGTCCTCGTGGGGCTCGGAGCGGACGGTGCACGTACCGCCGTCGCGCGGCTCGCCCTGCAGGATCCCGATCCGGAGGTTCGCCGGATCTGCGCGGCCGCGAGTGCGGGGTAGCCGTGGACACGCTCTCTCCGCAGCTGTTCGCCATCTTCGCGAGCCTCATCGAGGATACCTGCGGGCTCCACTACGACGTGCAGGATCGCGAGCTGTTCGGCGCCAAGCTGTCCGCGCATGCGATGGAGCACGGGCACGACTCCCTGCTCGACTACTACTACCGCCTGCGTTACGACGACCCCGGCCGGGTCGAGCTCCAGCTGCTCGTCGAGTCGCTGCTGGTGCACGAGACCTACTTCTTCCGCGAGCTGCCTCCGCTCGTCCAGCTCGTCGACACCCACCTCGCGCCGACGATCCGGCAGTATGGCCGGGCGCGGGTGTGGTCGGCCGCGTGCGCCACGGGCGAGGAGCCGTACTCGCTGGCGATGCTGCTCGACAGCCGAGGCCTGCTCGATGACGTCGAGATCGTCGCCACCGATATCAGCAGCGCCGCCATCGAGCGGGCGCGCGCCGGGCGACACGGGCGGCGCTCGCTCCGGGATGGCCATCCGCCCGACCTCGCGCGGCGCTACCTCGAGGTCACGCCGCCGGGGCTCTCCGTCGCCCGCCGGATCCGCGACGCGGTACGGTTCTCGACCCTCAACCTCGTGCTCCCCAACGCCGGTGCGGAGCTCGGCCTGTTCGACGCCATCCTCTGTCGGAACGTGCTCATCTACTTCAAGGACGACCAGGTGGTGCGCGTGATCGACAAGCTTACCGACCGGCTCGGTGCCAACGGGCTCCTCGCCGTCGGCGTCTCGGAGTCGTTGCTGCGGTTCGGCACCCGCCTGGCGTGCGAGGAGCGCGGCAACACCTTCTTCTACCGGCGGGCGCGATGAAGCGCCGCCCGCGCGTGATGGTCGTCGACGACTCCGCCTTCGCGCGCACCGTGCTCGCGCGGATCTTGCGCGCGAGCGGGCAGATCGATGTCGTCGCGACCGCGCGTGACGGGCGCGACGCGCTCGATCGGATCGCCTCGCTCGACCCCGACGTGATCACGCTCGATCTGACGATGCCGGGGATCGATGGCATCGGCGTGCTCCGCGCGCTGAAGGGCCGCGCACGGCCGCGCGTCCTCGTCGTCAGCATCTCGAGCGTGGAGACCGAGCTCGGTGTCGAGGCGCTCTCGCTCGGTGCCATCGACGTGGTGAGCAAGCCGACCGCACTCGCCAGCGACCGGCTGCACGAGCTCGGCGATGATCTCGTCACCAAGGTGCTCGCGGCGTCCCTCGGGCTCATCGGGCCGCTGCCGGTCCAGCCGGTGGTCCCGTTCACGCGGTCGGCGACGCCGGCGGAGCTCATCATGGTCGGCACGTCGACCGGCGGTCCCCAGGCGCTCACGCGGCTGATGGGCGCGCTGCCGCAGAATCTCGCGGCGCCGCTGGCGATCGTCCTGCACATCCCGATGGGCTACACCGAGGCGCTCGCGGTGCGGCTCGACAAGCTCTCGGCGCTCGAGGTGGTCGAAGCGTACGACGGGGTCGAGCTCGTGCCCGGCCGGGCGGTGCTCGCGCGCGGCGGGGTGCACCTCCATGTCGAGCGCCAGGGCAGCGCGCTGATCGGCCGACTCGCGGCCGCGCCCTACTCCTCGTTCATGCCTTCCGTGGACGAGCTCTTCACGAGCGGCGCGGCGGCGGTCGGGGCCGGCGCACTCGGCGTCGTGCTGACCGGCATGGGCGACGATGGCCTGCGAGGGGCCCGCGCCATCTTTGCGGCGAAGGGGTCGCTCCTCACGGAGGCGGCTTCGAGCTGCGTCGTCTATGGTATGCCTCGCTGCGTGTACGACGCAGGGCTCGGGGCCGCGGCCGTCCCCCTGGACTCGATGGCCGACGAGATCGCCAAGCGTGCCTGAGCCGAGCAAACCCGCGCGACGCCCCGTGGTCTGGATCGTCGACGACAGCCCGACCGAGGCGGCGATCACCCAGCGCTCACTCGGGGGCGGCTACGAGTTCGAGACCTTCAACGATGGCTCGATCGTGGTGGAGCGGCTATCGACCACGCCGCAGGAGCCCGATCTCCTGCTGCTCGACTGGGTGATGCCCGGCATGCAGGGCGACGAGGTCTGTCGGTTCCTGCGCTCGCGCCCGCAGACCCGCGACCTGCCGATCATCATGGTGACGGCGTCGCGCATCGAGACGCAGGATGTCGTCGAGGGGCTCGCCAACGGCGCCAACGACTACGTCGCCCGGCCGTTCGCACCGGAGGAGCTGCGGGCGCGCGTCGATGCCGCGCTGCGCGCGAAGCACCTGACCGATGCGGCCGCGCGCGAAGCGCAGCGGCTCGCGACCGTCAACCGGCTCGGCCATGCGCTGTTCAAGATCGGGACGTCGGTCGAGAAGATCATCGACGAGCTCGCGCAGACGCTCACCGTCACGCTCTGCGACGGCTGCTCGATCCTGATCCTGCCCGGCCCGCTGCCCTCGGTCGCGGTCTCGCGCCACCGCCACGATGCCTCGGGGGCCGCGCTCGCCCGCATCGCCTCGGTCGCCGATCCGGTGGTGCACTCGTTCGCGAGCGCCGAGCGCGCGAAGCGGCTGCTGCCGCCCGCGTACGCCGCGTACATCGATCGCTTCGGCCTCCGCGGGCTCGCGATCTTGCCGTTCCCGATCCGCGAGCCGGTCCGTGGGGTCGTGACGGTGACCCGGGAGGGTAACGCGCAGCCGTTCGACGCCCAGGACATCGCCACCATCGAGACCTGTATCGAATACGCCGGCCTCGCGATCGACAGCGCGATGCGCTTCGACCACGAGCGGCTCGCCCGCGCCCAGCTCGATACCGTCCTCGCGAACCTGCCGATCGGGATCCTCGCCACCGACGAGCATGGCGTGCTGTCGCTCGTCAACGCCGCCGCCCGCTCGCTGATCCCGCGGATCACCGACGCGTACACGCTCCCCGACATCTTCGGCGGAGCGGAGTGGGCCGCCAGCGACGGCTCATCGCTCGGCGAGACCGGCTGGGTCAGCGCTGCGCCGCAGACCCAGCTGCCGGTCAGCGCCGAGCTCTTGTTGCAGCTCCCTGGCGAGGAGCTGCCCCGGAACGTGGCGGTCTCGGCCGTGCCGCTCCGCGACGGGGGTCACTCGATCACCGGCACCGTCACGATCGTCCAGGACGTCTCGGCCGAGCGCGCGGTCAGCGCCGAACGCGAGCGGATCGCCCACTTCCAGGAGGAGATGCTCGGGATCGTCGGGCACGATCTCCGGAATCCACTCGGCGCCGTGATTGCGGGGACCGAGCTGCTCCACGTCCAGTCGGAGCAGGCCGCGCCGACGCTGCGCCCGACGATCCGCCGGATCCAGGCAAGCGCACACCGCATGACCCGCATCATCGAGCAGCTGCTCGACGTCACGCGCGCGCGGCTCGGCAGCGGGATCCCGATCGCCCCGCGCGACACCTCGCTGCTCCCGATCATCAAGGGGGTGATCGAGGAGCTCGGGCTCGCGTACCCGAAGACCACGTTCCAGCTGCTGCCGACGGAGGATGTCCACGGCTTCTGGGATCCCGATCGCCTCGCGCAGGTGGTCTCGAACCTCATGAGCAACGCGGCGCAGTACGGGCTTCCAGGTGCGCCGGTGTGCGTGGAGCTCCTGCACATCCCGCAGGCCGCCGTGATCACGGTGCGGAACGAGATCAGCGAGGCGCCGATCGACCCCGACATGATCGGGCTCCTGTTCGCGCCGTATCGCCGCGGCAAGAACAAAGGCCACCACACGGGCCTCGGCCTCGGCCTGTACATCGTCCACGAGATCGTGCGTGCGCACGGCGGCGCGATCGACGTGGAGTCCAGCCAGGCCGGCACGATCTTCCGGGTCACGCTCGCGCTCACGCCGTCCGGTGATCGCGTGCTCCATCCGTGAGATCCGACGATCGCGCGCGGGCGCAGCCGACGTGATGCGGATGGACGCTGGTCGCGCTAGAACCTCCGATATGGCTCCGAGCATGTCCCCGTCGGTAGGCGCCCGCGTCAAGAACGCGATCTTCGATCGTGTCCCGGGCTGTCTGCGCCGCGGGCCGACCACGTCAAAGCGCGTCGCGCTGACGTTCGACGACGGTCCCGATGACTACACGACGCGCTACCTCGACCTGCTCGACGATCTGGGCGTCCCCGCGACGTTCTTTTTGATCGGCGAGCACTGCGCGAAGCATCCCGAGCTCGTCCGCGAGTACATGCGGCGCGGCCACCAGGTCGCGAACCATGGGTTCGATCACACGCGGTTCACCAAGCTCGGGCGCCGCGCGCTGCTCGACCAGTGTGGGCGGACCGAGCAGGCCCTCGGCGGCCAGATCAGCGGCCGCCCATGGGTGCGGCCGCCGCATGGCTCGGTCGATGCGACGTCGCTCGTGACGCTGCTGACCTCCGGCTACACGATCGCGCTGTGGACCATCGACTCCTGTGACTACGACGATCACGATCCGGCGTCGCTCGCGCAGCGCTGCTCGCCGCAGCACGTCGGCGCCGGCGATGTCCTGCTGTTCCACGAGGGCCAGCAGTGGACGCTCGATGCCTTGCCGCGCGTCGTCACCGCGCTGCACGCGGCGGGCTACGAGTGCGTGACGATGCACGACCTGTTCGCTTCCTAGCGACGCCCGTCGTGATCAGGCGCCGGCGCCGACCTTGCGCGCGGCCTCGAGCCCGACCTTGCGAGCCTCGGTGGCGAGCTGCGCGGCGTAGGCGATCGCATCCTGGGTGAGCTGCGCCCAGCTCGTGACGGCGCCCTGCGCGTGCGCGAGCAGCCGGCTCTCCATGACGGCGTAGTGCTCGGCGAATGACTGCGCGCGCTCCTGCGCATCACCGATCGCCCTCTGGAATGCCTGCTGCGAAGCGGTCCAGCTCGCGAACAGGTTCGTGGAGAACACGCCGGCGAACGCGTCCGCTGCCGGGAACGGGTGCCCGGTCTTCGGCGGCGGCGCCTGGTTCGGCTGGCCCTCGGGCTGAGGGTCGGAGGCGGTACGGGGCTTCGCGTTCGAGGTCTCGTTGGACATGACCGCACCCTAAGAATCTGGGTCCGCGGTGTCAACGGATTTTTGCTGCAGTGCAACATAGTCGGGCTCGAAACACCCCGCTGACCCGGTCCAAGCTACCCGACCACCGAGGCCACCGGGCCAGCCACCCTCATATGGCGGCTTCGTTGTGCACTGCAACACGAGGTACGGTTCGCGACCGCCACGCCGGGCTGCTGCAGCACGGAGAGCGCATCGTCGATGCGGACGCGACTAAGCTCGGCGGGTTGATCGTCGCGCTCGTCCTGGTCTCCGCGTTCTTCCACGCGCTGTGGAACGCGCTGCTGCGGGTCGAGCCCGACAAGGATCGTGGGCTGATCGGCGCGATCACCCTCGCGAGCGTGTTCGCGTCGATCATCGCCGCGGTGCGCTGGGGGCTGGGCGACGTGCCGTTCGCGACGCTCGCCTCCGTGGGCTGGACCGTCCTCGCCGGCGTGTTCGAGGCGATCTACTTCACGACGCTCGTGCGAGCCCTCGAGCGCGGCAAGCTCGGGCCGGTCTACACGATCTCGCGCGGGGGCGCGGTGCTCGTCGTGTGGCCGGCGTCGATCGTGCTGTTCGACGAGCTGGTCAGCGCCACGGGCGCGGTGGGAAGTGCGCTCGTCCTCGGAGGGCTCGTGCTGTGCGGCGTCGGCGCGCACGGCATGGATCGCGGCGGCCGGGGGCGCAGCGGCGTGGGGTGGGCGGTGGCGTGCGCCGGCTCGATCGCGGGCTATCACCTCGCCTACAAGGCCGCGCTCCAGGACGGCGGGAGCCCCTCGGCGACGTTCGCGGTCTCGCTCGGACTGTCGGCGGCGATCAGCATCGTGCGGATCGGCGGCGCGGGTCGGCGCCTGCTCTGCGAGCTGGTGCGAGAGCGTGCCGGGCGGCTGGCGCTGATGGGGCTGGTGTGCGGCGGCTCGTTCCTGATCCTGATGGAGGCCCTCGCGCTCGGCGGCTCGGGCTACGTGCTCACGCTCCGGAATACCTCGGTGCTGTTCGCGACGGCCCTCGCGTTCACCATCGGGGAGCGCCCGGCGCACGCCGAGATCATGGGCGCCGCCCTGGTGGCCGGGGGCGCCGTGGTGATGGCGTGGTAGGTTGCGCGCGGCATGGCGTCGCAGGCATCCACCGTCGTCGCTTGGTCGTCGGCGCCGGGGCACCTCGTGGTGCTTGAGGCGACGCCGTGAAGAAGAGCGCCAGCTTCCACGCGCCGCCCGGGTTCCGCGACAGCCCGGAGATCGCGATCAACATCGGCGAGGTCGTCGCCTCGACGTACGCGATCCGCGAGGAGCTCGCCCGCACCGAGACCGGGATGGTGTTCGAGGCGCGCGACATGCTGCTCGACCGTCCCGTCGCGATGAAGCTGGCGTGGCGCGACCCCGGGACGCCCTCGCTGATCACCGAGGCCCGGCGCTGCGCAGCGGTCAGCGATCCATGCGCCGTGGCGGTCTACGGGATGGGCAACCACCACGGCCTGGAGTTCGTCGTCGGCGAGCGCGTCACCGGCGCCCTGCTCCGCGATGCGCTCGTGCAGCGGCTGCCGCACGATACGTACCTCGCGCGCCTGCGCACCGTGATCGCCGCCGTGGCGCGGGCACACGAGGCCGGCATCGCGATCGGCGACATCTCCGGGACCACGGTGCTCGTTGATCCCACGGGCCGCATGGTGCTCGGCCGGCTCTCGCTCTCGCAGGTCCCGGCGTTCGGGCCGCTCGGACGCATCCTGGCGCCCGAGGTCGTGCGGGGCGAGGTCGACGCGGCGGATCCGGCGGCGGCCGAGGCGATCGATCTGTACGGCCTTGGCTGCGTCGCCATCGAGCTCGCGCGCGGGACGCCGCCGTTCGCCGACGCCCTCGACCCGATCCGCGCGCACGGCCTCGAGGCCCCGCCCCGGCTCTCCGACGCGCGCGACGATCTCCCGGCCGAGCTCGAGGATCTCGTCGAGTGGTTGCTCGCGAAGCAGCCGGCGGCGCGGCCGAGCTCCGCGCGCGACGTGCTCGCGCAGCTCGACGCCGTGATCGAGCGACATGGCACGAAGGGCCGCATCATCCACGTGCTGATCGTCGACGACGACACCGCCCGAGCCCGCTGGTTGTGGAGCCTCGTCCGGCGCGCCGATCCAGCCGCGGTCGTCGAGGTCGCGAGCGAGGGCACCGATGCCGCGCACAAGCTCAACCGCGATCATCCGGACCTCGTGTTCATCGACGCGACGCTGCGCGGCGTGATGAACGCGCTCGAGCTCTGCATGTACGCGCGCGGACTCGATCACGCGGAGCGCGCCCAGCTGATCCTGATCGGCGACGTCTCGGAGCGCGATCGCGCGCTGTTCGTCGACGCCGTCGTGCCGACGCTGCCCGAGGACGTCGGGCTCGCGGACGCGGTCATCGCGCGCGTCCGATCGCTGGCGGCGGCAGCGCCGCCGAGACGCCGCAAGCCGCGCTCGACGGTCTCGGGCTGACGCCCGTCCAGCGCCGCCGCGAGGGCCCGGGCATCGTTGCGCCGGGCGCAACGACACCTGCGAAACTCTTCAAGTTACCGGCGGTGCGGGCGAGCGTAGCGACCGGTATGGAGGCTCGTATGACTCGATTCCCGGTAATCGCGGTGCTCGCGGTGCTCGCGGCCTGCAACGACCCCGGCGTGGACTCGTTCGGCGATGACGTCGCCGATGTCCAGGTCCCGCCGCGCGGCCACGCCGACGTGTTCGCCTGGCTCGAGGCCGGCCACTACCTGGCGTGGAGCTGCGAGCCAGAGCCGCACCCCCGGCGGCCCGGCTCGGGACACGGGCCGAACCGGATCTGCTCGAACACCGCGCTGCAGACCGCCGGCGGCGACGGGCCGTACCCGGTCGGGGCGGCGGCGGTGAAGGAGATCTTCGACGACGCCGGCCAGCTGCGCCAGTACGCCGTGTATCGCAAGATGACCGCGGGCACCGGCGGCGACAGCTGGTACTGGTACGAGGGCTTCGGCGATGACGTCGTCGCGAACGCCGAAGGCGACGACACCTGCACGGGCTGTCACGGTCGCGCGCCCCGCGATTTCGTCTACACGGTCGTGCCCGCCGCGAGCAACTGATCGCGGACCCCCGCGCCGCGAGCGGCGCACGGGGTCCGGTTCGTCACAGGCCGTCCGAGCTCGCGAGCCGCTTCTCGAGCACGACCCGCTCGGCACTGATCTCCTGCGCCGACCGGAACCCGATCCGCCGCAGCAGCGTGACGGGCGGGCACCAGCCGCGGACCGCGTGGTGCATCAGGAAGCCCAGCTGGGCCCAGAACAGCGCGCGCCATGGGCTCCAGCGCCGCCCGTGTCGGAGCGCACTCATCGACCTGTGCGCCGTGACCGTGCCGAGCACGGAGAACAGCCCCATCAGCGCACGGTCGAGATGCCACTCGCGGTCCAGCGCGCCGAGGCGCTGCCGGATGGCGTGTGGCTCGTCGCCGATCTGCGCGAGCACGCTGCGGGTCTCCTGGTCGAGGACGCGATTCACGCGGTCGGTGGTGTGGCGCCGGATCAGATCGTAGCGAGGCGGACGCCAGTCGTGGATCTCGCGCATGGTGGAATCTCCCGATCCCACGAGTTGCAGCTCACGTGCCACGGCAGCCGCGGGACCACGCCGCTGCGCGCGCCGCTCAGCGCGCCCGGCGGCGGCGCGGCACGACGAGCAGCAGGC
>JALZOI010000013.1 GCA_030857245.1 Myxococcota bacterium | reverse complement strand
GGATCCGCTCGCGCGCTACCTCACCGCGCGCGCCGAGCACCTGCAGTTCGAGCATGCTGCCGGCGCGAGCGGCGCGATGCCCGCGCTCGTCACGACCGCTGACCTCGCGGTCGTCACGCTCGCGAGTGGGCGCGGTGCGGCGACGTGGCTCAAGGGGACCAGCGAGGCGGAGCTGTCGGCCGCGCAGGCGCGCGCCGCGATCGGCGAGCACCGCACGATCACGGCACGCTGCCTCGCCGGCGCGCTCGCTGCGCTCGAGGCCGCGCCCGGCTTCACGGATGCCGCGTACCTCGTGGCGCGCCTCGCGGTCAAAGCCGGCCTGCTGGCGCCGGCGATCGCGCTGTTCGACGTGATCGCGCCGCGGATCGCGGGACGCCCCGACGCCGACGTCTTCGATCGCGATCGCAAGGATCTCGCCGATCCCGCGACCGCCGTCGCCGCCGCGAAGACGCCGCCGCTGCCGGGCGCGGCCAAGCGATCGCGGAGCCTCAAGGTGCTGTGACAGGCACGACGTGACGATCCGCGAGATGACGCCGGGCGACGAGGCCGAGGTGCTCCGCCTGATGAGGCTGCTGTGGCCGGACTTCGACGACGATCGGGTGATCGACGATGCCGTGCTCGTGTTCGACCGCGGGCCCGGTGCTGCTCACGCTGCGCCCGTAGGGCTGCACGTCCTCGCCGGTGCCGTACGTCGAGGGCTGGTGGGTCGACGCCGACCTCCGCGGACAGGGCTGGGGCCGGCGCCTGAGGGACGCGGCGGAGCGATGGGCCCGCGCGCGTGGCGCGACCGAGCTCGCCTCCGACACCGAGCTGGGGGAACGCGGCGAGCATCGGGGCGCACGGTCGCCTGGGGTTCGCGGAGGTCTCGCGCATCGTGTGCTTCCGCACGCGGCTCGAGCCCTGACGGCCCGAGGAAGTCGCACGGCGCACCGCCGCTGGCGATATACTCTCCGGCGTGACCACCCGCGAGGACTGGCAGCGCCGGCTCGGCCCGCTCTACGGCGGCGCGGTCGCGCTCGTCCACTCCACGCCCTGGCGGTGGCCCACCGAGGTCGCCGACGAGCCGCGCTCGCCCGGCTGGGTCGTGGCGCTCGGCGTGCCGATCGGCCTCGTCGCGTGGGTCGTCGCGGTGCTGATCGACGCGGCGGGCGTGCCGTCCATGATCGCCGCGCTGGTCGGGCTGTTCGCGCTGTCGCTCGCATCGGCGGCGATCATCGAGCGTGGCCTCGCCGAGCGCGTCGACGAGTGGGATGGCCGCCGCGCCGGCAGCCCGGCCACCGTGCTCGTGCTCGTGTTCACGACGCTGATCCGCGCGGCGGCGATCGTCAGCATCGATCGCGATGACTGGCTGCTCGTGTTCCTCGCGACGGCCGTCGTCGGCCGGTGGGCCGCGGTGTTCCTCCAGGCGCTCGGCGACCCGATCGTCCACGATGACCAGCGCTCGCTCGTCGCGCAGCCTGCGCCAGCGTGGCTCACCGCCGCGCTGAGCCTCGCGGTCGCCGTGTTGACGGTGTTCGCCCTCGGCAAGGCCGGCGTGATCGCGCTCGCGCTCGCCGCGCTCGCGGCTTTCGGGCTCGGTCTCGCGACCCAGAAGCACGACGGCGGGCTGACCGCCCCGACCGTCGCCGTCGCGGCGGCGCTCGGCGAGTTGCTCGTGCTGCTCGTCGCGACGATCCGCTGAGGACCAGGGGCGCACCCACCGAGTTCTTCTCTTCGGATCCCTGGCATCCCTTGGCGTCCCTTGGCGGCTTTGGCGGCCAATCTCCCCGGCTCAGTCCGGCGCGGGATCGGGTGGCGCGGGCGCGGCCTCGGCCGGCGGGTCCGTGGGCGGGTGCAGCTCGGCGAGCGTGGCGCCCCAGCTGCCGCTCTTCTGATCCGCGAGCCGGAACGCCTTCACGGCGGGGTGCTTCGCGAGCACGCCGTGCACGATCCGCCGGAGCGTGCCCTTGCCCTTGCCGTGGATGATCCGGACCGCCGGCATCGCAGCTTCCTGCGCGGCGCGCACGTACTCGGTCACCACGTCGGCGCAGTCGCGCGGCTGGAACGTGTGGAGGTCGAGCTCGTCGGTGAGCGGGGGCGCGGTGTCGTCGGGCATCCAGTAGCCACCGTCGTCCGGGCCGTCGTCGTCGTCGCCGTTGGTGGGGGCGGCCGGGTCGCGATCGCCCGCGGCGACGCGATCGTCGGGACCGGTCGCGGGCTGCTTGCGGCGGAACCAGCCGAACATCGCTAGCCCGGCCAGTGGGGCCCGCTCGGGGCGAACGGGATGATGCGCTTGCGGAGCGCGGGCGGGACGCGGGCATCGAGCAGGCCCGCGATCTCGTCGGGCCGATAGAGCTGGGAGAAGTGCATGAGCACGACGTGCTCGTTCTCGAAGAGCTCCGCGCGCTCGATGATCTCGTCGAGGTGGATGTGGCAGCCGGCGCGGGCTGCCGCGACGGACTTGCGCTCGTCGAGGAACGTGCACTCGAGGATCAGCACGCGGGTCTTGAGCAGCTCGGGGGAGTGATCGAGCACGGAGACCAGCGTGTCGGTCGCGTACGCGATCTCGGCGCGCTCTTCGTACTCGCTCACGGACTCGCCGGCGCGCCGGCGTGCGGCGATCTCCGGCCCCGGCAGGCCGACGAGATCCGCGCGCAGCTTCGCGACCTTGCGCACGAGGATGTAGGCGAGCGACGGCACCGGATGGAACGTCCGCACCGCGCGCACCGAGAGGTCCCCGCGCAGCGCGACCTCGTCGCCCGGCGCCATGCCGATCGCCTCGATCGCGAGCGGCCAGCGCTGCAGCTTCGAGAGGGCCTCGAGCGCGACCGTCAGGTCCTCGACGATCTCGACCGGCATCACGACGCGCGGTGGCCGCGACTTGCCGTGCAGCGCGCGGATCCCGAGCAGCCCGGGCAGCGCGCCCACGTGGTCGGAGTGACCGTGCGACAGCAGGATCGTGTCGATCGCGGCGAGCGACCGCGGCGAGGCGCCGGCATCGAACAGCACCCCGAGCTCCGGGATGGCGAGCGAGGTGTAGACGCCGCCGACCGAGATGCCCCGTACGGTGTACGGGCCTGCGGTGACGGTCGTGAGCATCGCCGCAGTATACGGCGGCTCCCGAGCTCTCGCCTTGCCGCGGGCCACCGCGCACCGCCGGACGGGGGTGATAGGATGGTGGCGCGTATGTGGTACTCGCTCCTGGCAGTCGTCGCGATCCTGTTCCTGCTCTCGGTCTCGCTGCCGGTGCCGCGGCGGGTCTGGGCGCTCGGGCTCTACACCGCGAAGTACTTCTGGCTGTGGGTTGGTGACGCGCTCGCGCTCCGCAAGCTGTGGTTCAGCGTCACGGGCCGCGCCGACCGCTACCAGCCGCTGACGCGCCCGATGCTGTTCCGCATGTGGTGCGAGGACATGGGACCGACGTTCATCAAGTTCGGCCAGATCATCGCGTCGTCGGCGGGCATGTTCCCGGATCCCTACGTCCGGGAGTTCCAGAAGGTCCTCGACCGCGTGAAGCCGTTCCCGTTCGCCGACGTCCAGCGCACGCTCGACGAGGAGCTCGGCGCCGAGAAGGCAGCGCACCTGATCGACATCGACCCGAAGCAGCTCGCCTCGGCCTCGATCGCGCAGGTCCACACGGCGAAGCTGCGCGATGGCACGCCGGTCGTCATCAAGGTCCAGCGCCCCGGCATCATCAACCGCTGCATGGCGGACATGAAGCTGATGCGCATGCTCGCCGCCCTGGTCCAGAAGTTCCACGAGAACGCCGACCTCGCGAATCCGGTCGGCGTGATCGATGACTTCACGAAGACGCTGACCGAGGAGCTCGACTTCCGTCAGGAGTCCGCGAACCTCGATCGCTTCAACGAGATCATGGGCGAGCTCGGCCACACGCAGATCCGCGCGCCCGTCCCGCACCACGAGTACACGACGCGCCGGGTCCTGGTGATGGAGCGCTTCGTGGGGCTCCGCGTCGACAGGTTCGACGAGATCAAGGCCCGCGGCATCGACGGCGAGTCCAAGCTCGTCGACGGCCTGCGCGCGTGGTTCCAGTGCGTCGTGTTCTACGGCTTCTTCCACGGGGACGTCCACGCCGGCAACCTGATGCTGCTCGACGACGACACCATCGGCTTCCTCGACTTCGGCATCGTCGGTCGGTTCGATGAGAAGGCGCGCTACCTCGTCACCGACTACATGATTGCCTTCGCGTCGGGGAACTACAAACGGCTCGCCGAGATCATCATCGAGATGGGCGGCAAGCCGGAGGGCCTCGATCTGGACGCCTTCGTCGCCGATCTCGGCGAGACCTATCGACCGCTGCTCACGCTGTCATTCGGCCAGGTCAACTACGCCGAGTTCCTCCCCGGCATCCAGCGCACCGCGACCCGCCACCGCATGCGGATGCCCAACGAGTTCATCCTGATCACGAAGCAGCTGCTCTACTTCGACCGCTACGCCAAGTCGCTCGCGCCCAAGCTGAACGTCTTCACCGATCCTCGCCTCGTGCTCGGCATGATGCAGGACATCCAGAAGGCTCGGATGCAGGCCGAGGCCAAGAAGGCCGCGCAGACCGCGCCCTGACCGCGCCCAGCCGCGCCGGGCGCTTTCGCGGGCTGATCGCGGCCGGCCGCTCAGCCCGCCACGTCCACCATCCACTCGTGGCCGCACACCGGGCAGCTCTGCCGCTGGCGAGAGATCAGGATGCCGTCGGGATCACGCGTCGCACCGGCGCGCGCGCTGCGGATCGTCCGGGTGCGGCAACCACAGGGCGTGTCGACGTAGAAGCGTGCCACGCCGTTGCCCTCGTCGACGTGGAGGTCCTGCCAGCCGGCGTCGAAGTCAGCCCAGCCCCCGGCGTACGCGGCGATGGCGTGCGCGCCGGTATCGGTGATCTCGTGCAGCGTGCCTTCCGCGAACGCGTAGATCGCGCGCGGGCCGCGGCGCAACCTCGACACCAGTCCGACACCTCGCGCGACCAGCTCGAGCGCGCGACCCGGCTCGTGGAGCTGCAGCACGTCACCATCGGCCGCGAGCAGCCAGCCCTTCGAACGCGCGTCGTACGCGATCGCGGTCGGTTCGCTCAGCTTCGTCCGCATCTCGAACCGGCCGGCCTCATCGAACCACGTCACGCCGAGCGGATCGATCACGGCGAGCTGCCGGGGCGAGGCGGCGAGATCGACCGCATCCATCGCGATCGCCTCGGGCGTCGCGCGCAGCGCATGGACCTCGGCATCACTCGCGGTGAACACGCAGGCATCGGTGAACACGACGCGCCTGGACCCGGCGGGGACATCACGGTACGCGAGCCGGGGCGACGGTGCGCCCCGCTCCTCGACCGCCTCCACGAGCATCACCGTCCCGGTCGTCTCGTACAGCGCGGCCGAGCGGGTGTCGCGCGCGACGACGTCGTGGATGCGAGCCACCGGGTGGGAGAGGGCCCAACCGACGTTGCCCACCCAGTACAGCCAGTAGCCGTCACCATCGCCTTCGACCCGCTCATCGATCCGGATCGTGTCCGAGCGCGCTCCGACGAGTGCGAACCGAGCGCCGGGTTGCATGTCGATCAGCCGAAGCGTTCGTCGACGGTCGAGGCTCGCTTCTCCGGCTTCGCCGGGCAGCCATCATCGAGGTACCGGAGGAACGTCGTCAGGAACTTGCCGAGCTCGGCATCGAGGGGCTTGAACGCGATGCCGATCTGGAACGCCTCGTCGACGGCGGTGCACCACGCGACCCGCGCCGGCAACCGGAGCGCATCGGAGTGGTGCTGCTCGGCGAAGACGAGCCGGAGGTCGACCCCGATGTCCGCCCCGATCGTGATCGGGTCGGCCATCACCGCGCACAACCCACCTCGCGAGACGTTGTTCGTGCGCCCCTCGTACGACGTGCCTTGCACCTCCAACCTCACGGTCGCCTCGTGCGCGTAACGTGGGTGCTCGCGTGCAGCTTCACTCACGAACCCCAAGCTTCGCTGGCCCCGCGATGCATTGGCAAGTTTTCCTGGAGGCGGAGGTCATCGTGTCCGGGTTTCGGACGCAGTGCGGCGTGGTCGTGCGAGCTCCTCGGAAAACCACCCGTCCGTGAGGACATCGAGCTCCGCCGCGGCCTCCTCGGCGCGGCCCGCCCACCGTGGGTTCTCGACCGCGGCGGCCGCGACCCGTCGCCAGGCGAAGTACGCCCGGATCACGCGGCTGCCGAGCCGCCGCCGCTCGCGACGGCGGGCCGCGTCGACGTTGGTGACCTGGAGCTCGCGGCCGTCGAACAGCAGCCGGTCGAGGCGCCAGGTGGCGCGAACCTCGAAGGTCCGGCTCCGCCCGACGTCGGGCCGGTCCTCCTTCCAGCTGGTGTCCCAGCCGCCGCGGACCGTGACCCACGGCACGAGGCCCGCGATCCGGCTCCGTCGCGCCCAGCCGCGGGTCGGGTCATGGTCCAGGCCACCCGCCGCGTACGCCGCGGCGAGCACCTCGCCGATCGCCGGGACCTCGGTCGCCAGCGACCACGGCAGCCCGACCGCGGGCGCCGGTTGGCGGAGCGTTCCCGCTGGCCGCGAGCCCGGGTACAAGCGCGCGCCGCCATGCTCGAGTGCGACGTCCTCCTCATCGAGCTCCGCGTCGTCATTGGTGTCCGGCTCGGGTGCCGCCGATGCGCGCGGCGCGATCACCGCGGCCACGAGCAGTCCCATCGCCGCCACGCGGATCGCGTGCGCGGCCATCACTTCCTCCACGTCGCGACGAGCCACACCTCGTCACCGCGTCGCAGATCGCGCTCCGTGCTGCGCCACGCGACGGCGAGATCGATGCGGCCCCACCGGGAGGGTCCGCGCGCGCGGAGCTGCGCGTCGTGCACGAGCTCGGCGACCGTGCTGCCGCTCGCCGCCGCGAGCGAGTCCTCGATCAGCGCGGCGCCCGCCTCACTCGCCGACCGGGCAGGTTCGACCTCCCGGCCAGCGTCGAGCGACGGGGCGTCGTCAGTGCCGTCGTCGTCATCGGGGTCAGCGGCCTGATCCCGGGCCTCGGGGTCACGCTCGCCGGTCGGGGGCGGCGCGGCCGCGGCGCGCGCCGCCAGCGCGATCAAAGCTGACAGCGTGACGACCACGATCCACCCGAGGCCCGCTCGCGGTCGGTTGCGTGCTCGTGCGGCGGAGCGTACGGTCCGAACGTGACGGCGCCGCTCACGGACAATGCTCTCGCGGTCCTCCGAGCACGGTACCTCGCGCGCGAGGGTGGCGTCGTCGTGGAAACGCCGGAGCAGCTGTTCCGTCGCGTGGCGCATCACGTCAGCGCGGCCGAGGCAGGCCTCGGCTACAGCCCCGACGAGATCGCGCTCGCGCGCGCCGCCTTCGAGCGCATGATGGCCACGCTGGAGTTCGTCCCGAACTCGCCGACGCTCATGAATGCCGGCCGTCCACTCGGCCAGCTCGCGGCGTGCTTCGTGGTCCCGGTCGACGACTCGACGACGGGCGTCTTCGAGGCCGTCCGCTGGGCCGCCGAGATCCAGAAGACCGGCGGCGGCACGGGCTTCTCGTTCTCGCGGCTCCGCCCGAACGGCGACCTCGTCGCATCCACCGGTGGCACGGCGTCCGGCCCCGTGTCGCTGATGCAGGTCTTCGATGTCGCCACCGAGGCGATCAAGCAGGGCGGCACGCGGCGCGGCGCGAACATGGGCATGCTCCGCGTCGACCACCCCGACATCCTCGAGTTCATCGCGCTCAAGCTCGACCCGTCGCGGATGCGCAACTTCAACCTGTCGGTCGCCATCACGGACTCGTTCATGGCGGCGGTCCGCGCCGGGACGACCTACGACCTCGTCAATCCACGCACCGGCGTCGCGACCGGCAAGCTCGACGCACGCCGGGTCCTCGATGCGATCGCGAACGCGGCCTGGGCCATCGGTGATCCGGGCATGGTCTTCATCGACCGGGTCAACGACCAGCACCCCACTCCCCACCTCGGCGCCATCGAGGCCACCAATCCTTGCGGGGAACAGCCACTCCTCCCATTCGAGTCGTGCACGCTGGGCAGCATCGACGTCGGGAAGTTCGTCGGCCCGGCGGGCCTCGACTGGGATCGGCTGCGGACGATCATCCACGAGGCGGTGCGGTTCCTCGACGACGTCATCGATGCCAACCGGTACCCGCTCCCCGAGATCGAGCGCTCCACCAAGGCGACCCGCAAGATCGGGCTCGGCATCATGGGCTGGGCCGACGCGCTCGCGGCGCTCGGGATCGCGTACGACGCCGAGGACGCGCTCGCGCTCGCCGATCGGATGGCGGCGTTCCTCGAAGACGAGTCGCTGGCAGCCTCGCGCGCGCTCGCCGAGCGGCGCGGTGCCTTCCCGGCCTGGACCGGGTCGCGGTGGCAGCAGGCCGGCGGGCCCGAGCTCCGCAACGCGACCACCACCACCATCGCGCCGACCGGGACGATCAGCATCATCGCCGGGTGCGCGAGCGGGATCGAGCCGCTCTATGCGCTGGCCTACCGGCGCAACGTCCTCGACGGCGCCGAGCTGCTCGAGGTCAACCCGGCCTTCCAGCGGATCGCGGGCGAGCGGGGATTCGCGACGCCGGCCCTGTTCGAGGCCGTCGCCGAGTACGGCGGGGTCCGGGGCCGCAGCGAGGTGCCGGCCGACGTGCAGCGCGCCTTCCCGACCGCCCACGAGATCGACGTCGCCACCCACGTCCGGATGCAGGCCGCCTTCCAGCGGCACGTCCACGCCGCGGTCAGCAAGACCATCAACCTCGCGCGCACCGCCACTCCGGCTGATGTGAAAGGTGCGTACCAGCTCGCGTACGAGCTCGGTTGCAAGGGCATCACCGTTTATCGGGATACCAGCCGCGAGGGACAGGTCCTCGTGACCGGTGCGCGAACGGCCGTCACCGCAGTGACGGTGGGTTGTCCCGAGTGTGGCTCCGAGCTGGTGGTCCAGAGTCGGTGCCAGTTGTGCCGGCACTGCGGCTGGTCGGTTTGTAGCTGACATCGCGCTCGCCTTCAGCAAGCGAAAGGCCGGACCACGCATCACGCGATCCCATACGGTTGCGCGGCACGCCGTCCGCCCTTTGGACGCGAGATCCGGATGCCGGCCGGACACCGGTCACCGACCACCGACACCACGCCGAGCTCGGCGCCCGAAACGCCAAGAGCCTGCCGAAACGCCAAGCACCTGCCCGAAACGCCAAGAGCCTGCCGAAACGCAAAGAGCCTGGTTGAACCAGGCTCCAGCAGTGCGCCGTGATGGGCCTGGAGACCAGGCCCGTCCGGGTTGATTCTATTTTTCGGACAGCGAGAGCTTAGCGGCGGCGGCGGCGGCGGGCCGGGCGCGGCGCGACGGCAGCGGCTTCGAGCTCTTCGAGGTGCTCGAGCATGCTGATCATCGTGTTGCGGGTCGCGGCGTGCGGCTCGTTGGTGATCGCGCGACCGAGGCTGATGCGCAGCTCCGCGCGGAGCTCCGACTCGATCAGGCGGTACGTGCGAAGGGCTTCCTCGGGGTCGTAGTGCGCGAGGTCTGCCTCGCAACCCGTGGCGGCAATCCAGACGGCGGCAAGCGCGGCCGCACGGCGGCCGGGTTGCGAGATTGCGAAATCCTTGACGGAAGACCGCAGGCGCTGGCGAACCAGCGGAACCGGCGGAAGTGCAACCAAACCATCGTTGTCGTCATCGGGCCGACGGAGGACAGGGCGTGTCATTGACTTGTCGGTTTCCATGGCTGTTTTGTCCTGGTCTCGCAGCAAGAACCTTGATTTTCCCCCACAAGGGTCGCTCTGCGATGGAGCGCGACCTTGCCCGATCGATTCTCAAAAAGCGATGAAAATACGCCGCGAAACCTTACGATTGAAACGCCGTATCCCACCGCTAACCCGAATGGTCCTCAGAATATTTGCGACCGGGGTTCAAGAGTCTCCAGTGCGAGATGCGCGAGCGTATCACCACCTCGTCTGCGAGCCAGCGTTTGATCAAGTGCGCGGTGGCGGCGGCGCCAGAACCGCTGCGTCGATTCGTCGCTGGAGGAAGTCCCGGATGGTGAAGTCGACCAGGTGGGGCCGCTCGATCGGGGCCGTGTGCGACGCATTCGGAATCTCGAGCAGCTCGGCGTTCGGGATCGCCGCTGCCATGGCGCGGCTCCGCTCTGGTGGCGTGAACCCATCGCGGCCGCCGGCGACCACGAGGACCGGTACGGAGATGTCGGGCAGCAGCTCATCGGCCGAGTGCTGACCGGCCGCGGACAGCATCGCGATGAACAACCGCGAGTCGATCCGCGCCATGCCCTCAAGATACGGCATGAAGTCGGCGGGCTGGATGAGCTCGCGACGGATCTCGAGCCGGCTCGCGACCTCGTAGGCCAAGCGCGTCGGCAACAGGGTTCGCGTGACCCGGTTGATGACGTTGGGAACCCGGTGGATCCACTTCTGGATCGTCGGCAGCAGATCCTCGAGCCGCGCCGAGCCCTTGAAGGTCTTGAGCGGATGCGAGGACGCGCCGCATACGAGCACGAGGCCCGCGACCCGGTCGGGATGCCTTCTATAGGTCTCGAGCGCGACCTGAACACCCATCGAGTGCCCGATCAGGACCGTGCGCTCGACGAGCGCGTCGTCGAGCACGCACGCGACATCGTCCGCCAGATCCTCGATCGTCACCCGGGTCGCGTCGAGCGGAGGCGCAGTTCGGCCGTGCCCTCGATAATGAGGGTGCAGGCCGAAGCGATGCCCCAGATCGGCGCGGAGATAACGCCAGACGTAGCCATCACAGCCGATCCCATCGCAGAGGAGGACCGGCGACAGCGCGCCTCGTTCTCCCCACGATTCGTAGAACAGCGAGCTGCCATCGCTCGGTGCGACAGCGTAGCCCCAGGCAGTCTTCACGGGAGCGGCCACGATCCGGTGCTCATCTCAGCAAGGACCGAGGTTCGACGTGGACGACAGGAGCACTGTCAATCCCCGTCAGCGATCCAGAGATCAGGCGATCTCTTTCTCGTCTTCCTCCCCCGGGAACTCGTTCACCGAGGGGTACTTCATGATCTCCTTGCGAGCGATCTTCCACGCCTTCTGGACGATCCACGAGAGGGACCGGTCCTGCCGGGTCGCTTCGTCTTGGATTTCCTTCAGCATGTCTTCAGGAAAATACAGGGACTGCTTGCGCTTATCCGATCCGGCCATCGTTCGTTAGTTTCGGCGGATGCCTACACCGTGTCAAGGCGTCCGCCGGTGTAAGAGCCGATCGAACAGCTTGTCAGTCCACCACTCGATCACTATCCTACCGCGCTTCTCAACGCCCATTCGGAACCGCAGCAGGGGGGGAAACCCGTGAGCACGACGACCGCGACACCATCCAAAGCCCTCACCAAGAAGGAGCTGAAGAAGTTTCAGGAGCTGCTCGAAGACAAGCGCAAGGTGGTCCTCGAACGGGCGCGCCAGATGCTGTCCGAGGGCATGGTCCTCGACGCGAATGACCTGCCCGACGAGATGGACCTCGCCTCGAGCGAGTACATCCAGTCGTTCGAGTTCCGCCTCCGTGGACGCGAGAAGAGCTTGCTGTCCAAGCTCGATCTCGCGCTGAAGAAGATCGAGGACGGATCCTTCGGCGTCTGCGAGATCTGCGACGAGCCGATCGGCAAGAAGCGCCTCGAGGCCCGCCCGGAGACCTCGCTCTGCATCAAGTGCAAGGAAGATCAGGAGCGCGAAGAGCGCACGATGGGCTGAGTTTCGGTTCTCGACGCGACCTCTGATACCGTGAGGTCATGTCCGAGAATGATCCGGATCGCCGGAGGTTCCTGAAGGTGGCGACGTGTGCCGTCGGTGGTGGTGTGGGCCTCGTGGTCGCCGCCCCGGCGGTGCGTCTCGTGCTCGATCCCACCGGCAAGCAGACGGTGACGTCGCCGCGCGAGCCGCTCGATCTCGGGCCGGCGGCGCGGTTCCGCGAGGGTGCGCCGCCCCGCAAGGTCGAGATCGTGGCGCCGGTGATCCAGGATGCGTGGACGGCAGCACGAGACGTCGTGCTCGGCGCCGCGTGGATCCGCCGCGTGGGGCCGGGCCCGGGCGAGCTCGATGCACGCTCGGCGATCTGTCCGCACCTCGGGTGCGCCGTCGGCTGGGACGCCGCCGCGGGCAACTATCTCTGCCCGTGCCATGACAGCCGGTTCGCGGTGTCCGGAGACAAGCTGACGGGACCATCCGAGCGGGGGCTCGATCAGCTGCCGCTCGAGGTCGTCGACGGACGCATCCGCCTGACGTGGGAGCGCTACCGCACCGGCCGGTCGACGAAGGAGCGCGCGTGAACCAGGTGATCGCGGGGCTCCGCGAGCGCCTCGCCCTCGGCACCGGCGGACCTCGGATGATCCCGGGCGGCGCGTCGTTCGCCTACGTGTTCGGCACCGTGCTGGTGATGCTGCTCGTCGTGCAGGCGGTGACCGGGATCGCGCTCGCCGCGTTCTACAGCCCGTCCGCGACGGACGCGTGGGCGTCGGTCGCGTACCTCGAGGATCAGGCGGCGCTCGGCTGGCTCGTGCGCGGCCTGCACTATCATGGTGGCTCCGCGCTCGTCGTGATCGCCGGGCTGCACCTCGTGCAGACGGCGGTGGCCGGCGCGTACAAGAAGCCGCGCGAGCTCGTGTGGTGGCTCGGCATCGTGCTGCTGCTGCTGCTGCTCGCGTGGGCGGTGACGGGCTTCGTGCTGCGCTGGGATCAGGCGGGCTACTGGGCGAACCGCGTCGAGATCGGCATCGCCGCCGGGACGCCGCTGATCGGTCCCACGATCCAGTCACTCGCGCTCGGCGGTAACGACTACGGCAACCTGACGCTGACGCGGTTCTACACGCTGCACGTCATCGTGCTGCCCGCCGTCGTCACGCTCGTGACCGTCCTCCACATCGTGCTCGCGCGGCGCCACGGCACCACGCCCGTCCGCGAGGGCCGGGCCACGTCGCGCTGGCCCGATCAGGTGCTGCGCGACGTGCTCGCGATGACGGTGGTCGTCGCGATCATGCTCGCGGTCGTGGTGACCGAGGGCGGCATCGGCCTCGCGGCGCCGGCCGATCCCACGCAGGCCTACGACGCGCGCCCGCTCTGGTATTTCCGCTGGCTGTTCGAGCTCCGCGAGCTCGCCGGCAGCGCGGAGCAGCTCGCGGCGATGGCGGCGCCGGCGATCGTCGGCGGTTACCTCGTCGCGTTGCCGCTGCTCGATCGCGGTCCGGATCGCTCGCCGCTACGCCGGCTGCCCTGGCTCGGCGCGCTCGCGGGCCTGCTCGCGATCGTCGGCGGGCTCACGGTGATGTCGCTCGTGCGCGACTCGGGCGACGCGGAGCTCGCGGAGCGCCAGTCGCAGGCGAGCCTCCGCGCGCATCGTGCGCGCTCGCTCGCGAAGACGTACGGCGTGCCGGCCACCGGCGCGCAAGGCATCTGGGCGATGGCGCCGATGTACCAGGCGCGGACGATTTACGCGGAGCGCTGCGAGGGATGTCACGATGCGCAGAGCAAGGACCGCAAGGGACCGGTGATCGGCCCCGGCCACAAGAACCGCGCGTGGTTCAAGGCGTTCCTCGTCGAGCCGAGCGGCGATGCGTTCTGGGGCCGCACCAAGCTCGCCCGGACCGATGCGGCGATGAAGCCCGTCGAGTTGACCGGCACCGATCTCGAGGACCTCGTCGAGTTGCTGTACGCCGAGGGTGGCGTGGCCGACGTCGACGAGGCCAAGCGCGCCCGCGGCGCGACGCTGTTCGAGAGCACGTGCACCGACTGTCACAGCATGGACGAGGGCGTCAGCGGCTCCGGCCCCGGACTCGCCAGCACCGGGACGCGCGCGCACTATTTCAGCTTCCTCAGCAACCCGAAGTCAGGGATCCACATGGGCCCCGACAACAGCGAGATGCCGCGCTTCGACCAGGAGCTCACGGTCGCCGAGCGCGACGCCCTCGCGGGATATCTCGTGTGGCTGCGCACCGCGACCCCAGGCGATCTCTCCGCGCTCGGCCCGCTGTAGCGGCGCAACGCTTGCAGCACCGCTGCGCATGCAGGTTCATGGGCAGGCGGAGGAACGACATCGGGCCGCGACGCTCGGCCGAGCGGTTGCGCGCATCCCCAACGGGCTGCGCGAGCGGATCGGGACGGTCATCGGCACGTGGTGGGCGCCCGCGATCTCGGCGATCAGCCAGTTCCGGAGGGCCCGGATGTTCCACCCGCGCGGCCTCGCGTTCAGCGGGCGCTCCGAGCCGAACATCGGAGGCGCGTTCGCCAACCTCGGCGCGCAGCTCGAAGGCCGCGTGCTCGCGCGCTACTCGGGCGCGCTGTGGAAGCAGCCGGTCGAGACGTTCGACGTCCTCGGGATCGGCCTGCGGATCCGGCCCGGTGATGGCCCGGACCTCACCGAGCATCCTTCAATCGACGACCAGGATCTGCTGTTCGCGACGATCCGCAGCCCGCTCACGATGATGCTCTCGCCGTTCACCACGGACGCGCACGACTTCGTGACGAATCGCTACTGGGCGGTCTCGCCGTTCGCGGTCCACGATCACGAGCGCGTCGAGCTTCGCCTCGTGCCCGTGGATCCGCCGAAGCTCGCGGGCCCGCGCGACGAGCGGCTGCGCGAGGCCGTCGCGGCGGGGCGCGCGGTGTGGCGCCTCGAGGCGCGCAAGACGCTCTCGCTGCAGTGGCACGCCGTCGCCCGGATCACGCTCGAGCACGAGGTCGACATCGACCAGGAGGCACTGCGCTTCGACCCGTTCCGCGTCGGTTGCGGCGTCGTGCCCGTCGGGCTCGTCCACTCGATACGCCGCGCGGCGTACCCGGCGAGCCAGGAAGGGCGTCCGTAGCGCCGACCCCTGCGCACGGTCACAGCGCCGCGAGCAGCTCGTCGAGGCCGCGCGCACCGGCCAGCTCGGGGACGCCGTCGCGGCAGTGCGGGTGCACCCAGACGGTGGCGAGCCCGGAGAACGCGGGTGTCTCGATCAGGCGCTCGATGCCGATCCGCAGCGACGCCTTCGTGATGGTGGCCGCGCAGACGACGCACCGGGCGCGGCCGCTCTTCGCACGCTCGACGACCGGTGAGGTCGACGTGGGCACGGCCGAGCCGGCAGCTCGCGATGCTGCGACGGCGCCACCGTGCGCGGTCTCGAGATCCCACAGCAGCTCGCTGAGCGTGACCGGGTGCAGGCGATCGAAGCGGCGCCGCTCGAGGTAGCTGCCGATCGGCGACACCTCGACCTCGCCGACCGAGCCCTGACCGCTGCCCAGGCGCGCGATCGCCACCACCTGATCGCGCTCGAACACGCGCCCGAACGCCTGGGTGATGCCGCGCTCGTCACGATCGTGCGCGATCCAGCCGCGCTGCTCGAGCGCCGCCTCGAGGGCGTAGAACCCGACGCGGCGAGGCTCGAAGTGGTGGAGGGTCTGGCGCCGCGCGTCGTCGGGCGCGAGCCGCAGCACCGGGCGATCGAGCTGCAGGATCGCCTGCTCGGTCCCGGCGAACCCGGCCCGCACGGCCGCGAGCTCGGCGGCCTCGAGCTCCGCCGGATGGACGAGCCCGATGCCATGGCCGGTCGCGCCGAGCTGCGTCGCCTCGTACGGCGCGCCCGTCGTTCGGCGCAGCTCGCCCGTCGCCGACACCCGGAGCAGCGCGACGAGCTGGCTCCCCACGCACTCGGCCCACAGCAGCGTCGACGCGAGCGACCGCCGCAGCGCGTGGCCGGCCACGAACTGCCGGAAGTCGGCGAGGGCGATGCGGTGACCCGAGAGCATGATCGCCTGCAGCCAGTGGCGCTGGGTCTCGACGACGTGCGCCCGCAGCGCGCCAGGCGGCGGCTCGGGGCACACGCGATCGAGGAGCTGGGCTCGCCCGGCGAGGCCGCGCGCCTCCGCGATGCGCTCGAGGACATCGCAGCCCGCGCCGCGCCGCGCGCCGACGCTGCGGGCCGACAGCACGAGCTCCGCGATCGCGTGGATCGCGAGGTCCGAGCCGATCCGCGCGAGGTGATCGAGCGCCTGCAACGCGCGCTGGTGCGACCAGCTCGGGAGGTTGGCGGCGAGGAACCCGACGCAGCGATCGCCCCCGAGTGGGCCGAGCGCATCGAACGGCCATCGCGGGGTCTCGCCGCGGGCCTGCCACTGGTGCGCCATCGCGAGCGCGAAGCGATCGAGCGACTCGGCGGCGAACACGCGCGGCATCGTCGCGAGCAGCCCGAGCGGCCGCAGCTTGTCGAGCTCGGCCTTGAGGCCGACGAGCACCGCCTCCGGAGCGATCGCGATGCCGTGGACCCGGGGCTCGAGTGCGGGCAGCTCGCTCGCGGCGAGCTCGACCTTGAGCCGGCGCTGCTCGGCCACGCGGTCCATGACCTCGGCCCACGCGGCGGCGGGATCGCGCTGCAGGCGCGGGAAGGCCACCCGCAGTGCAGGGGGCACCTGCCAGCTGCCGGGCTTGCCGAGCATCGCGAGGGTCGGCGGCCGCCGCGCGAGCAGCACCGCGATGATCGCGGCGGTATCGAGCTCCCGCCGCGCCCCGGGCGCCTCGATCACGAGCTCCTGGAGGAAGCGCGCCGATGGGCAATCGAACAGGTACCCGAGCACGGCGAGTAGCTGCGCGTCGTGGCGAGCGTCGTTGTCGAGGCGGATGCGCGCGCCCTTGATAAACCCCATGAACCAGTCGAGGTGGACCGGCGTGCGGCCGTCGCGCTCGCGCGTGTACGGCTCGAGCATCCCGAAGAAGGCGCCGGGATGCTCGTAGCGCAGCGCATCGGCCGCCACGAGGTGCGCCGGATCGCCGGAGACGCGCGCGGCATGATCGAGCGCGATCAGCGTGCCGCGCGGATCGTTGCGGGTCTGCAGCCAGTCGGCATAGACCAGGTAGCGGCCGGCGTCGGTCGGGTCCTCGACGATCACCGCCTCGAGCTCCGGGTCGTGCTCGACCGCGGGGCTGGCGGGCAGCGTCACCCGCAGCTCCGCGAGCATGGCCGCGCCGCGGCGCTGGGCGACCACCTTCGCGGTCGGCTTCGGCGGAGGCGCGACCTCGAGCTCGCCGGCGGGCAGCGGGTGCGCTCGCGGGATCCGCGCGCACATCGCATCGAGGTGCTCGCGGGCGAGGGCGGTGACGCCGCCGGCGATCGCCTGCCGCGCCTGCACGAGGAAGTCGGCGTGGAACAGGTTGGTCGCGCGATCGCCGTGACCACGCGCGTAGTCGAGGAGGTAGCCGGCCGCGCGCTCGACCAGCAGCAGATCGGCGTCCGTGAGCACGCGGGTCAGCGCGAGCAAGCGCGCGGGGCTGACCGAGGCGCGCGCGAGCTCGATGTCCCTGCCGAGCTTGTCGACGGCGGCGAGGCGCTCCTTGGCCCGCGTCGACGACAGCAGCGTGTGCACCCGGCGCGCGGTCAGGGCCTCGAGCCCTTCGAGCGCCGCGAACCACGCGGCATCGCGCGGGTCGGCGAGGAACGCGAGGCCCAGCCCATAGCGATCCCCGCCGCCATGGGAGCTGGCGTGGAGCCGCAGCAGCGCGCTCCGCACTGGCTCCCCGCCGAGGTAGCCCGCCGCGATCGCGAGCCCCGTCGAGGTCTCGCGGTACTGGGAGCGCTCGAGGCCGTACTCGATGTCCTCGAGGAGCTCGCGGCCCTGGAGCGCGAGCACGGTGTCGGCCCACTCGAGCTGGTACCACTTCCCGCGCAGCACCGGCAGCGCGCGTCGATCACGCGCGTGCGCGGCGAACCGGCAGAACACGTCGAGCCGGTGCTTGACCGGCTGCTCGCCGATCGCCGCGTAGAGCCGGGCGGCGAGCTCGGGCTCGACCGGCAGCTCGCTCATCAGGAAGGCGGCGAGCTCGACGAGCTCGAAGCCGTGGGCGTGCGGCGGCGCGTGATCGCAGAAGTAGTGCTTCGCGAGGGCGATCACCTCGCCGTAGATTTCGGCCTGCTTCCGCGCGAGCGGCAGCCGGGCGAGCTTCGCGAGGGCCGCTTCCGCGGTGCGGTACTGCCGGCAGCTCTCGAGCAGCTGGGTGACGTCCACGGGCTCACCATAACGGACGGTCCGCCCTCGGGCTATGCTGCCGCCCGATGTCGACGTTCGCCTTCCAGGAGATCCTCGAGGCCGGTCACCACGACGACACGGTCTATCGCAAGCTGACCAGCGACTTCGTCTCGACCTTCGAGGCGGCGGGTCGGCAGTTCCTGGAGGTCGCGCCCGAGGCGCTCACCTTGCTGACGAAGACGGCGATGCGGGACATCGCGCACCTGCTGCGGCCGGGCCACCTCGCCCAGCTGCGCGCGATCCTCGATGACCCGGAGGCCTCGGCGAACGACCAGTTCGTCGCGCTCGAGCCGTCGGCGAAGCTCCCGGTCACGGGGTGAGGGCGGCGGTCGGCGGCTCGAGCACGTAGAGATCGGAGGCGTCGGAGTTCGTCGAGTACGTGACGACGTCGCCATCGGCGTCGAGCACGACCCAGTAGTACACGGGGGCCTGCTCGGGCGTGATCTTGGTCCACGGTCCGCGCACGCCGGTCGCGAGCTCGATCCGATCGATCTCGATGGTGCCGCCCGCGAGGTGCATCACGAACAGCGCGAGGCCATCGCCGGTGAAGCCGAGCGGCTGCTCGCCGAACGGTCCCGGGATCGTGCGCGGCGCGCCCCCGTCGAACGCGACCAGCTCGATCCCGCCGCTCGCCCGCGCCAGCGCGACCAGCGCGCCGTCCGGCGAGATCGGGTGCTTGCCACCGGTGTGCGCGATCGCGAGGGGCTGCGGCACCGGCTGCTCGAGATCGATCCGCCACAGCTTCATCGGACCACCGGCCTCGGCGCCGCGCACGACGACGTGGCGCCCGCTCCACGAGATCTCGATCTCGTCGCCGGTATCGAGCTGGGCGATCGAGCCGAGCGGGATGGTGGTGCGCGGGCCCACGCCGGTCGGGATCCGCGCGAGCTGCGTCGGTCCCATCACCACGATCCGCGCGCTCGCATCGGGGAGCAGCACGAACCGATAGCCCTGGCCGACCATCGTGGCCGGCTCGACGCCGCGACGGAGGAACTGCGCGTAGCCTTCCGCCGTGCGGCCGGTGCCGGTCGCCTCGATGAAGCCGATCGTCGCGCCGTCCGCCGAGACCGACTCGACCGCGCTCGAGTCGAACCAGCCGACCTCGCGGAACGGGCCCTGGAGCGGGCCGGTGAACATCTTGAGGCGCAAGTCCGACGGCGCCGTGAGGATCTTGCCGGCGCGGACGTCGGCGAGCACGAGCCGGGCGGCGCCGCGCAGCACGACGCGCTCGGTGCCCCGCGCGTCCAGCGCGTAGATCGTCGAGGCATTTGAGAACCAGACCTCGCGGCCATCGGGCGACCACGCGATGCCCTCGATGCCATCGTGCGCGCGGGACATCACGAGTTGCTTGCCCTCGCGGTCGACGATGACGACATGGCCGCCGGTATCCCCGCTCGCCGGGTGATCGATGAACGCGAGCCGATCGCCGGCTGGCGCGATGCGGACCATGTCGAGGCTGCCGGTCTTGCGCTCGACGATCACGTGGCCGACCGGGAACTCGAGGCGGAGGCCGCCCTGGCGGAGCACCGCGAGCTGCTCGCCGTCCGGTGCCCACGCGGCCGAGGTGACCCCGTCGGTGACCACGCGGGGGCCGGCGCCCTCGTGGACGCGCGCGAGCGTACCGCCGGTGCCCAGGACCTCTCCGGTGACGACGGCGAGCTCGCCCTTCGAGGACACGTCGAGCAGCCGCCCGGCGACGCCGGTCGACAGGATCGACGGCTGGCTGATCGACGAGCGCACGACCTCCTCGCCGCCGCTGCGTGACGTCGAGTAGAGGACCGACTTGCCGTCGGGCGCGAGGCGCGCATGCCACCGCGACTGCGTGTGATAGGTCACGCGCCGGTAGACGACGCCGCCCTCGACGACGGTCGGCCAGGCCGGCTGGACGCCGCGCGGCCCGGCGAGCAGCCGGCCGATCAGGATGCCGAGCAGCACGCACGCGACGGCCGCGAGCCCGGCGATCCCGAGCCAGCGCCCGCGACCGGGCTGCACGGCGACCGGCGGCGCCGCGTCGCGGATGGTGACGGCGGCGGCTTCGGGCTCGAGCGCGATGCGCGAGATCCGGGCGATCGGATCGGTCGAGGCATCGAGCTCGTCGAGCGCGAACGCGAGGTCGTTGGCGGACTGGAAGCGCGCCTCCTTGCGCTTCTCGAGGCAGCGCATCACGACGCGCGCGAGCGACTTGGTGGCGCCCTTCGGCGGATCCGGCGTGATCTTGAGGATCCCGTAGGACTCCTCGACGGGGTTCTCGGCGGCGAACGCCCGCCGCCCGCAGATCATCTCGTAGAGCACGACGCCCAGCGCGAAGATGTCGGTGCGCGCGTCGACGGTGCCGCCGTCGAGTTGCTCGGGCGCCATGTAGCCCGGCGTGCCGATGATGACGCCGGTGTCCTGCGTCGTCGGGGTGACCGTCGGCTCGTGCGCGAGGTCCGCGGCCGGCATCTCGACGGTCGAGCGCCGCAGCTTGGCGATCCCGAAGTCGAGAATCTTGGTGCGCCCCTCGGGGGTCAGGAAGATGTTGTCGGGCTTGACGTCGCGATGGACGATGCCCGCGTCGTGCGCGGCGGCGAGCCCGCGCGCGACGTCCGCGGCGATGTGGATCGCCTCGCGCAGCCGCAGCGGCCCGCTCGCCAGCCGTGCGCGCAGCGACTCGCCGTCGAGCATCTCGGTGACGAGGAACGGCGTGCCCTCGTGGTCGCCGACGTCGAACAGGGTCAGGAGGTTGGGATGGTTGAGGCTGCCGATCGTGCGCGCCTCGCGCTCGAAGCGGCGGAAGTGCTCGCCCTTCGCGTGCGGCAGCACCTTGATCGCGACCTTGCGACCGAGGCGGGAGTCATCGGCGCGGTAGACGACACCCATGCCGCCCGCACCGATCGCGTGCTCGATCTCGTACGGTCCGAACCGGGTACCGGTCGCGATCTTCATCCCCTGCCGACGAGCATATCGCGGCTACGGGAGCGCCGGTGGGGAGCTGGGCGGCTCTCCGCTCGCGAGGACCTGATCGATGCGGCGGACCAGGTCACGTGCGGGATTCGAGGAGGGCGCCTCGACCTGCAGCACGAGCCGGCGGTCGCCGACATCCAGGATGAGGTACTCGTGGGGATGGGTGCGACGCCACACCACCACGAGCAGGCCGATCACGAACGCGAGCGCGCCGGGCGCGACCCCCTGGGTGACCGTCCACACGAGGCCGACCCCGGCGAGCACCGCGCCGGGCACGCTCCAGCGCTGCGCGATCCAGTGGGCGTCGCGGACGTCGTGCACCGTGGTGACGATGTTCTCGGCGACCGGCTGCAGGCCGCGCTGCGCGCGCCAGGTCAGCGTCTCGCCGGCGACCTCCAGCGTCGCGTGACGCTGATAGGCCCGACCCTTGATGACGCCCTGGATGGCGCTCGCCGTCGACGGCACGCCGCGCAGCGTATCCCGAGCAGCTCCCCCAGGATAGCGGTTCGCCGGAAGCTGGTAAAGCGCGCGCAGATCATCGACGGTGGCGCATGAGCGTCGGGATCGATTTCGGGACGACGAACTCCGCGGTCGCGATCGCGCGCGGCAAGGACATCCAGCTCGTCCCGCTGGGCGGCGCGCCACACTGGCGCACGGTGCTGTTCTTCGAGCAGGGCGGCGGGCTGACCGCCGGCGCGCCCGCGATCGCGCGCTACCTCGAGACCCAGGGGGATGGCCGGCTCGTGCAGTCGATCAAGTCGCACCTCGCGAGCGCGGCGTTCTCGAAGACCTACATCTTCGGCCGCCGCTGGACGCTCGACGACATGATCGCCGCGTACCTCCGCCAGATCCGCGCGGCCTCGCCGATCGATCTCGGCAACCGCTGCGTGATCGGCCGGCCCGTGCGCTACTGGGGCGCCGACGACGCCGAGGACGACGAGCGCGCGCTCGGCCGGATGCGCGAGGCGCTCGGCAAGGCCGGCTTCGACGAGGTCGTGTTCGAGTACGAGCCGGTCGGCGCCGCCGCGCGCTACGCGGCCCGGCTCGATCACGAGGAGCTGCTCGTGGTCGCCGACTTCGGCGGCGGGACCACGGACTTCTCGGTGATCCGCGTCGGGCCCGGCGGCCACGGGGAGGTGCTCGCGAACGGCGGCATCGGCGTCTCGGGCGATGCGTTCGATGCTCGCGTGATCGACGCGGTCGTCGCGCCCGCGCTCGGCCGCGGCAGCCGCTATCGCGACGAGCTCGGCGGCGAGGCGCCGGTGCCGGCGTGGCTCTACGGCCACCTCCGGCGCTGGCACTACCTGTCGTTCCTCAAGGAGCCCTCGACGATGCGGCTCCTCGAGCGCGTCGCGTATGGCGCCCTCGAGCCCGCGAAGTTCGATCGCCTCGTGCGGGTCGTCGACGAGGATCTCGGCCTCGTGCTCCACCGCAGCGTCGAGGGTGCGAAGGTCCGGCTGTCGGCGAACGAGGCGGATCGGGTGGCGCTCGACGAGGTCGAGCTCGACCTGCCGGTCACGCGCGCCGGGTTCGACAGCTGGATCGCCGACGACCTCGACGCGATCGATCGCGTGCTCGAGGACGTGCTCGCGCGGGCCGGCGTCGCCGGTGGAGACGTCGATCGCGTGTTCGCGACCGGCGGGTCGTCGCTCGTGCCCGCGGTCCGCGGCCGGCTGACCGCGCGGTTCGGCGAGGGCAAGCTCGTCGGTGGCGAGGAGCTGACCAGCGTGGCGTGGGGCCTCGCCGCCCGCGCGCAGCAGGTGTTCGGGTGAGCGGCCTCGTCGGCGCATCGCCTCGAGCGGTTCGCCCCGAGGCGCTCGAGCGGGTGTTCGCATGATCACGCAGACGTCACCCCACGCCGCCTGCTACAAGAGGTGACATGCGCGCTTCCTGGGTGCTCACGCTGTGCGTCGCCGGTTGCGGAGGCTCGGGCGATGACGCGCCGCCGGCGTTCACCGACACCGGCGGCACGCTCCTGATCCCGGAGTGCGGCTACGCGGTGACGACCCGCATCGGCGCCGAGCCGCCGCGCCGCGCGACCGACTTCGTCGGACCCGATCCGACGCCGCGCCTCGTCCACCTCGGCTTCATGAAGGATCCGCGGACGTCGATGGTGGTGCAGTGGCGCACCGTCGACGAGACCACGCGGGTCACCAGGCTCCGCTACGCGGCGGGCGCGGACCTCACCGCGGACGCTCTCACCGAGACGGCAAGCGGCATCGAGTTCGGCTACGAGGCGACCGGCACGACGGTGTACCGGATGCACCAGGTCCACCTCTGCGATCTCGAGCCCGGCACCGCGTACAGCTACCAGATCGGCACCGACGACGCGGTCTCCCCGATCTACACGTTTCGCACGGCTCCCGATGTCGCGGCGAACCCCGACGCCGAGGTGGTGTTCGGCTTCCTCGGCGACTCGCGCGACGGTTACGACGTGTGGGCGCAGCTCGCGGCCCAGGTCCACGAGCGCACGCCCGACCTGATGCTGTTCTCGGGCGACGCCGTCACGATCGGCATCACGCAGCCCGAGTGGGAGGAGTTCCTCGGCCGCGCCGAGCCCGTGCTCGCGAGCGTGCCGCTGGTGTTCGCGCACGGCAACCACGAGGTCAACGCCGTCGGCTACTACGCGCAGTTCGCGATGCCGGGCGATCAGGAGAACTTCGGCTTCGACTACGGCCACGCACACGTCACGGTGGCGAACGACACCCCCGCCGACATCGGCGCGCTGACCGGCTCGACGGTCGACTTCCTGCGCGACGACTTCGAGGCCAGCAAGGACGCGCGCTGGAAGCTGCTGATGCACCACCAACCGATGTGGTCGGCGTCGAACCACGGCTCGAACCTGACGCTGCAGATGGCGTGGCAGCCGCTCGTGGACCAGTACCATGTCGATCTCGTGCTCAACGGACACGAGCACGAGTTCGAGATCACGAAGCCGCTGGTCGGTCAGACCGTGATGCTGAGCCCGGAGAACGCGACGGTCTACGTCGTCGCGGGCGGCGCGGGTGCCGAGCTCTACGCGAACGGCTCCGAGTTCTGGACGGCGTACTCGGAGAAGACGCACAGCGCCGCGATCGTGCGCGTACGGCGCGATCAGCTGACGCTCGAGGCGTTCCGGCCGGACGGTACGCTGATCCCCGCCGGGCTGACCAAGACCAAGCCGTGACCCGCGGGCTCGGCGCGCTCGTGCTGGTGGCCGCGCTGGCGACCGCGGCGCGCGCGGATGCCGACGCGGCGTTCCGTGCGGCGGTCCAGCGTGCCGCCGTGGGGGACGCCGGTGCGATCGAGGCGTTCGAGGCGCTCGGGCAGGCCCGCCCGGTGTCGCGGTGGACCGACGATGCGTGGGTCGAGGCGGCGCGGCTCGCCGAGCGCCGCGGCGACTACGATCGCGCGCGCGCGGATCTCGCCGCGGCGATCGCGATCGGCACGGATCCGCAGCTCGTCCGGCGCGCGCAGGGCGATCTCGCGCGGCTGACCGCGCTGACCGGCGGGGCAGGCGAGTGGTCGACGGTCGCCGCCGAGCACCAGCGGCTCGTGACCGATGCGGCGAGCGGCGACGATCCGCGGGACGCGCTGCGCGCCCTCGAGGCGCTCGCCCGCGCGCACCCGACCTACCCGCGCGGCGTGGGGATCCGGCTGACGCTCGCGACCGCGTGGGAGGCCGAGGACGAGCTCGCGCGCGCGCTGGGCTGGCTGCGCGATGCGATCTCGATCAGCGACGGCGCCGATCGGGAGCGCGTGCATCGCGTGCTCGTGCGGACGCTGATCCGCAACCGCCTGCTCGGCGAGGCGCGGCGCGAGCTCGCACGCGTGGTCGACTCCGCCGCCCGGCGCTCGCTGACCCGCGAGCTCGCCACCGCGGAACGCCGCGGTCAGCTGCGCTGGGTGATCGCTGCGGCCCTCGCGGTGCTGCTCGGGCTCGCGGGCCTCGCGCTCCGCTGCCGCACGGGATCGTGGCGGGCGGCGGCGCGCGCGCTCGTGCGCCCGCCCATCGAGGTGCTCTACCTCGCGCCGATCGGCGTCGTCGTCGGCGCCATCGCGACGACCGGCAATCCGCTCGTCGCGCGCGCGGTGATCCACATCGTGCTCGCGGGCGCGGTGATCGCGTGGCTCTCGGGCGCCACCCTCGAGGCCGCGCGGCGCCGCGGCCCACTCGCCCGCCGCCACGCCCTGCTGCACGGGCTCGTCGTCGGCGTCGCGGTGCTCGCGACGGTCTACCTCATCATCGATCACGCGCGGCTCCTCGATCTCGTCACCGAGACCTGGCGCACCGGGCCGGCGTCGCGGTGACGGCGGCCCTCAGCTCCGCTGCAACGCCAGCACGGTCACGGACGGCGCGCCGTTGCGACCGCTAGACGATGAGCGTGCTCACGGTGCCGACATCGGCGCGGGCCGTGAACAGCGGCTTGCCGTTCTCGATCGCGCAGCACTGCGCGGTGCGGAACGACGGCATCGCCGGGACGCCGAGCAGGAACGCGCCGAGCGTCGAGACCAGCGGCTCGTGCGTGACGATCACGACCGAGCCCCCGGCCAGCATGATCTCGTTCGCGGCCATCCGGGGCTGCGCGGACGGCTCGAAGCAGCGGCGCGCGGGGATGTGCGCGAGGAAGTTGAGGCTCTGGGCCAGCAGCTCCGCGGTCTGGATCGCGCGGGGCAGGGGGGAGGACAGGATGGCGTCGGGCTCGATGCCCTGCTCGCGCAGCAGCCGCCCGAGGACGCGCGCGGCCTCGCGGCCCTTCGGTGACAGCCACCGATCACGGTCGCTCCCGGCGTCTTCTTCGGGGACCGCGTCGCCGTGACGGACGAGATAGATACGCACCGCGCCGAGCATAGCAGGTGCGATCGACCACGCTCCCGCGCCCGGGGGACAGAGTAAGCTGCCGCGCGTGACCACCATGGCAGGCTCGCGGGGATGTGCGCTGGCGGCGCTGGCCGCGTTCGCGGCGGTCGCCGCCTGTAGTGATGAGCCCTCCTCCGGGGGCGGCGGGCCGGCGTTCGAGCTGCCGGCGATGGGCTCGCTGAGCGATCCGGCAGGACGCGGCAGCTTCCGGTTCGGCGTGGCGAGCGCGGCGACCCAGATCGAGGACGGCAACGTGCACACCGACTGGCACCTGTGGACCTTGCCGGTCGCGCGAGGTGGCCTCGGCAAGGGCGCGTTCGTCGCCGATGCGGTCCAGGGCTACACCCGCGTGCTCGCCGATCTCGCGCTCGTGAAGGAGCTCGGCGTCGACAGCTATCGGTTCTCGATGGAGTGGGCGCGGATCGAGCCGCAGCGCGACGTGATCGATGAAGCCGCGCTGGCGCACTACCGGATGCAGCTCGAGGCGATGCGCGCGATGGGGATCCGGCCGGTGGTCACGATCCATCACTTCTCGAACCCGGTGTGGGTCGCGGATCCGCGCGCGATCAGCTGCCCGGGCGGCCCGACCGACACGAACCTGTGCGGCCTCGGGTCCGCCGGTGGCCCGCAGATCGTCGAGGAGCTCCGCGAGCATGCGACGCTGCTCGCGACGCGGTTCGGCGATCTCGTCGACGAGTGGGGCACCGTCAACGAGCCGATCAACTACCTGTTCGCCGGCTACGTGGTCGGCGTGTTCCCACCCGGCGTGCTGTCGCTCGACATCGGCCAGTTCGCCAAGGTGCTGCGCGACTACATCGCCGCGCACGCCGCGATGTACGACGCGATCAAGGCCGCGGACACCGGCGACGCCGATGGGGATGGCACGCGCGCCACCGTCGGCCTGTCGCTGTCGGTCGCGGACTGGGTCGCGAGCCGCGCCGCGATGCCGTCGACCAACCCCGAGGATCTCGCCGCGCGCGATCGCCTGCTCTACCTGTTCCATTACCTGTTCGCCGATTCCATCATGACGGGCACGTACGACGCCGACCTCGACGGCACCCGCGACGAGCAGCACCCCGAGTGGGCGGGCCGGCTCGACTGGCTCGGCCTCCAGTACTACTTCCGCGCCGGCGTCACCGGCGAGCGCCAGCTGCTGCCCGCGCCGGTCGCGCTGACGCCGTGCTTCGGTGGTCTCGATTTCGGCGCGTGCATCCCGTCGCCCCAGCCGAGCTACTGCGTGCCCGCCATGGGCTACGAGGGCTGGATCGATGGCCTCCACGGCGTGCTGGTCGCCTTCGGTGGGCGCTATCCCGCGCTGCCGCTGGTGGTCAGCGAGTCCGGCATCGCGACGAAGAGCGGCGTGCGACGCGCCGAGAACATCGTGCGCGTCCTCGAGGTGGTCGAGCGCGCGCGCACCGGCGGCGTCGACGTCCGCGGCTACTACCACTGGAGCCTGACCGACAACTTCGAGTGGGCCGAGGGCTACACGCCGCGGTTCGGCCTCTACACCGTCGACTACGACACGTACGCGCGATCCGCGAACGCGGGCACCGAGGTGATGACGGCGATCGCGACGTCGCGCACCGTCACCCGCGCGCAGCGCAAGATGTATGGCGGGACCGGGCCGATGTCGCCCGAGCCCGAGCACGCGCTCGACAGCTTCTGTCGCAAGACCGAGTAGCGGCGATCCGCGGCTCCCGGCCCCGCGCGGCCGGTGCGCGAAGTCTCCTGCCACGCCGCGTTCCACTCTACAATCCGACGATGGTGTGGTGGTGCTGGCTGGTCCTGCTCGCAGGGTGCACGTTCACGGCGAGGCCGGGGGTGCCGTCAGACGGCGACGTGGAGCAGCTCGATGGGCTGGTGGACGCTCCGGCCGATGCGGTGGATGACAGGTGCTTCGGGAGCGGCGCCTTCTACCTGTGCCTCCCGGCGGTCCCGGCTGGCACGTTCACCACCACCGGCAACATGACCGTCATCACGACCAGCTGCGACAGCGCCGCCGAGCAGCAGCTGGTGCTCGGCGGCCAGCCCGTGTGCGTGATCGCCGCGGACACGATCACCATCAACGCGGCGCACAGCATCGGCGTCGTCGGTGACCTGCCGCTGGTGCTCGTCGCGGTCACGAGCCTGTCGATCGCCGGCACGCTCGACGTCGCGAGCTCGCGCGGCAACACCGGTCCGAATGCCGATCCGGCGGACTGCTCGCGGGCGGGGATCGATGGCGGCACGAGCGTGCTCGGCGGTGGTGGTGGTGCGGGTGGCAGCTTCGGGACGCCGGGCGCGGTGGGTGGAGTCGGCAACTCGACGGCGGGGACGCCGACTCCGCGCGGCACGCCGGCCCCGGCCGTCCCGGCGCCGGTCACGAAGCTGCGTGGTGGCTGCCCGGGCGGCAGGGGTGGCGAAGGCACGACGAGCGCGGCGCCCGGCCCGGGCGGCGGCGCGCTCTACCTGGTGTCCCGCGGCGAGCTCCGGATCAGCGGCCTCGTCAACGCCTCGGGCGGCGGCGCCGCAGGAGGCTTGATCGCGAAGGGCGGCGGCGGGGGCGGCGGCTCCGGCGGCATGATCGTGATG
>JALZOI010000893.1 GCA_030857245.1 Myxococcota bacterium | reverse complement strand
CTCCACTACTACAGCGGCGAGCTCGGCTACTCGATCGATCACGGCGACATCGAGGAGGCGCTCGGCGGCCGCCGCGAGACCGCGCACTTCGTCATCTACTACTCGAACACCGCGGAGATCGAGCGCGAGATCGACCTGATCGCAGCGGACCACGAGCTCCGCTACGCGCAGGTCGTCGCGCAGATCGGCATCGAGCCGACGCGCAAGCTGCGGTCGTACTACTTCGCGGACCGCGACCAGAAGTGGCAGCTGTTCGGCGCGCGGGACGTCGAGATGGCGAAGCCGTGGCTCGGCGACATCTACCTCGACCACCGCAGCTTCCCGCACGGCTCGCTGCGCCACGAGATCGCGCACGCGATCGCGCGCGAGTTCGGCGATCCGATCTTCGGCGTCGCGGCGCGCCGGGTCGCCGGCATCCCCGCGCTGATGAGCCCGGCGCTGATCGAGGGGCTCGCCGTCGCGCTCGACTGGCCGATGGGCTACGACCGCCCGAACCCGCACGAGTCGGTGCGCGCGATGCAGGAGATGAACCGGCTGCCGACGCTCGACCAGCTGTTCGGCCTGCAGTTCTTCTCGGTGTCCTCGGCCCGCGGCTACACCACCGCCGGCTCGTTCCTGCGGTTCCTGCTCGACACCCACGGGCCCGCGAAGCTGCGCGCGGTGTATCGCAACGGCGGCGACTTCGAGGCCGCGTACGGCGTGCCGCGCGGCACGCTCGAGGGGGAGTGGCGCGCGATGCTCGCGGCGATCGTGCTGCCCGAGGCGCAGGTCGCGGCGTCGGCGGAGCGGTTCCGCGGGACCAGCGTGTTCGCGCGACCCTGCCCGCACGCGATCGCCGCGCGGCGCGAGCGTGCGTTTGATTCCTATGGCGACGGCGACCGCCCGAAGGCCGTCAAGCTGATGCGCCGGGTGTGCAAGGACGCGCCCGAGGAGCCGCGCTACCGGCTCGAGCTCGGCGACCTTCTGTTCAGCGGCGACCCCGGCGACCGCAGCGAGGCGGAGACCGTGTGGACCGAGCTCGCCACGGACGCGCAAGGCGTGACGTCGTCGCTGCGGGCCCAGGCCTACGAGCGGATCGCGCGGATGGTCGGCGGCCGCGGGGATCTCGAGCGCGCACGCGCGCTGATCGCCACCGCACGCACGCTGCCGATCGAGCCCGTCGACCGGCGCACCCTCGACGGGATGGCGTTCGCACTCGACCACGAGGGTCCCGCCGGGGCGTCGCTGCGCGCCTACTTCTTCCCGGCCGGCATCGGGATCCCCGCGCTCCAGCACGCGCTGCTCGCGACGATCGCCGAGCCGTCGCTCGGGCTCGGGCACTACCTGCTCGGCCTGCAGCGGGCCAACGCCGACGACTGGGTCGGGGCCGCGGTGGCGCTCGACATCGCCCTCGCCCGCGGTCTACCGAGCATCGTGTTCACGAAGAACGCGGCCCGCCGGCTCGCGGTCGCCGCGTTCCGCTCCGGCGATCACAACCGGCTGAGCGTCGCGATCACCGTGCTCTCGGGGTCGCAGATGACGAGCGGCGATCGCCTGCTCGCGCGCGACTGGCTCGATCGGATCTCGTTCGCGACCAACGGCACGCTGACGCCGTGGTCGCTGCGCCCGCGCTGAGGCGCTACATGCCGCTGAGGAACAGCCAGCGGCGACCGTCCCACTCGAGCACGAACTGGTTCTGGTCGCGCTTGTCGGGCCGCACGGCCTTGCCGTGGACGTTCGTGATCGTGAAGCTCGCATCGACCATGACGTCGACGGCGGCGCGGCAGCCGGGCTTGAGATCATCACCCTTGCACTGCTGGCTCACGTCGACATAGCGAACCGAGTAGCGGATGTCGGTCGCGCGGAGCAGCCGGGTCAGCAGCACGTTGCGCAGCCCTTCGTAGCCATAGTCATCGCTGCCCGACGGTGTCCCGCTGTCTTCCCAGTACTGCTGGTGCGCCATCAACATGATGGCGTCGGCGTCGCCGCGCTCGACCGCGAGCCGGTACTCCTCGCACGCGTCGAGGACGGCCTTGTTCGACGAGGAGAAGGGCACCTTGGTGCCCGCGACATAGGAGCGCTTGGCGGCACAACCCACGACCGCGAGGGTCGCCGCAAGCAGGAGGTACAGAGGTCGGCGATTCATGAACGCAAGGCGGGATGCTGCACGAGATGCGCCAGCGACTGGACGCTACAACAGCGAGCTAAGTTGGCCAAGCGCCTGGCCTCTCCAAGCAACGCTACGCGCCAGAAAGGCACGGAAGTCCTTCTCGGGGTTGGTGACGCTTGCCAAATAGACATCCGTGATCCGCGTGATGGTGAAGCGCGCTGCCGCCGCTCGCACTTCTATAGGCAGCGCCGCGCGATCGCCGGGCGTGAGCGGCCGCCCGCTCTCGTAGCCGCCGAGCAGCGCAGCGACGAGCGCGAGCTGCGGACCGTCGGTCCAGCACCAGTCATTGATGCAGACCGCGAGGTCGTACGCGAGGCTGCCGCCCGAGGCCTGCTCGAAGTCGAGGATCGCCGTGATCCGGCCGTCCTCCCACAGTACGTTGTCGCGGAACAGATCCCCGTGGATGATCCCCGTCGTCGCGCGCCGGCGCGTCGCGGCGGCGGCGTCCGCGATGGCGAGCTCGTCGCCGAGGATCTCGATGGCGTCGGCGAGCACTGGATCGACGCTGCTCGCGATCCGCGTGTAGCGGGCGACCAGGTGATCGTGATCGTAGATGCTGCCGCGCCGCCACTCGGCCGGCAGCGCGAGCCCCGCGAGGTGCAGCGCCGCGAGCTCGGCGCCCAGCGCC
>JALZOI010000892.1 GCA_030857245.1 Myxococcota bacterium | reverse complement strand
GGCCACCACCGTGAGGGCCTCGTCGAGGGCCGCCTGGCGCGCGCCGGCGTCGCCGGTGATGCGCGCGAGCTCGGCACGCGCGAGCAGGCCCTGCGTCACCGTCTCCTTCCACTCGTTGCTGTGGGCGTCCGCGGCGATCAACGTGCGTGCCCGCTCGAGCCCGCTCGCGATCAGCGCGCCGCCGCGCCTGGCATCGCCGCGCGCGAGCAGGCGGCCGAGCGCGATCTCCGTGGTCGCGAGCTCGTTCTTGAAGCCGCTCTGCGCGGGCGCTTCCTCGACGAGCCGCCGCCGCACCGCGAGCACCGCTTCGTGGAGCTCGACGGCGCGCGCGAGCTCGCCCTTGATCGCGTGGACGTTCGCGAGCTTGTGGAGGGACCACGCCCGGGCCCGGCGGTACGGCGCGCTCTTCGGATCGCGCTCGACGAGCTGCTCGCGGATCTCGAGCGAGAGCTGGTACGTCGCGACGCCCTTGTCGAACGCGCCGAGGTAGACGTGGCCATCGCCGGCGCGCAGGTACGAGCGCGACAGATCGATCAACCACTGCGCGCTCTTGGGATCGCGCGCGACGAGCTCCTGCTGGCCCTCGATCGCGAGGTCGAGCTGCGCGAGCGCGCCCGTGAAGTCGCCACTGTCGAGCAGCGCGAAGCCGAGGTCCGCGTAGAGCCCGCCGCGTCGCCGCTTCCACAGCGTGTTCGCGGGATCGCGGCGCACGAGGGCATCCATCAGCGGCAGCGCCTGCTGGTAGGTCTCCACGGCGCTCTTGGCATCGCCGATCTGGCGGTGCAGCTCGGCGAGCACGTCCTGCACCTCGAGGACCTCTTCCTGGACGATCAGGTTATCGTCCTGGCCCTCGAGCACGGTCTCGCGGAGCCGGAGCGCGGTGCGGTACTCCGCGAGCGCCGCGGTCGAGTCGCCGCGAGCCTGGTGGATCGAGCCGAGCTTGAGGTGGCTCGTCGACAGGGCGCGGAGCTCCTCGGAGGGGCGGCTGCTCGCCTGGCTGGTCGCGCGCTCGCGCGAGGCCTTCGCCGCCGAATACTCCTCGAACGCCTGATCGATCTTGCCGTCGTTGCGCAGCAGGTCCCCGAGCCGGTCGTGGTTCTCGGCCGACCACAGCAGGATCATGCGATCGTTCGGCGCCTCGGTGCGGACGGCGGCGAGCTCGTCCTTGGCCTTGATGTACGCCGCGATCGCCGCCGCCGACGTGCCGCGCTGCTGGTGGATCGTGCCGATCTGGTAGTCGAGGCGCGCGATCATCGTGCGCTGGAACCGCGAGTCGGCGTGGCGCTCGCCGGCGAGCGAGCGCTCGAGCAAGGCGCGGCCCTCGGTCCAGGTCGCCAGCGCACGATCGGACTGGCCGGAGTCGCGCTCGGCGCGGCCCACCAGCTCGACCGCGATGCCCATGCGATCGAGATCACCGAGCGGCATCCCGCCGGGCATCTTCGCGAGCGTCTCGTAGTAGCTGCGGATCTCGACGCCGAGGCTCGCCAGCAGATCGATGCGGCCGATCGCCTGCAGCCGATCCTTCATGTCGTTGAGCATCTCGTCGATCAACGTCTCGGCGGCGCGCCGGCGGGCATCGGCGATCGCGCCCTGGCGCACCGCCGTGTCCTTCGCCTGCATGACGTTGTGGACGGCGTACGTACCGCCGATGGTGAGCGCGAGCGTGGCGATCACCGCGATCGTGACGGCCGCGCGGTGCCGCTTCACGAAGCGCAGCACGCGCTGCGAGGTCGTGTAGCGGTGGGCCGACACGAGCTGCCCGGTGAGGAATCGCCGCAGCTCGTCCGCGAGCTCGCCGGCGTGCGCGTAGCGCTCGGAGGGCAGCTGCGCCATCGCCCGCTCGACGATCGTCACCAGATCCTTGGGCGCGCCGTCCTCGCGTTCGGCGAGCGGCACGACGCGGCCGAGCGCCGCGGCCGCGATCACGTCGGTCGCGGTGCGGGCGTTGTACGGCGGCACGCCGGCGAGCAGGTGGTAGAGCATCGCGCCGAGTGCGAACACGTCGGCGCGCTCGTTGACGGGCTCGCCGCGGGCCTGCTCGGGCGCCATGTACGCGGGCGTGCCCATGACGGATCCCGCGACGGTGAGCGTCGCCGAGCCCTCGGTCTCGAGCGGCGGGTGGCCCGGCCCGCTGTTGGGTGGGCGGACCGCCCGGTCGCCAGGGGCCGTGCGCGTGCCGGCGGGCAGCCGCGCGGCTGACTCGGGGCTGTCGCCGGTCTCGAGATCCTTCGCGAGCCCCCAGTCGATCACGACGGTCTCGCCGAACTCGCCGATCAGCACGTTCGCGGGCTTGAGGTCGCGGTGCACGACGCGCTGGCTGTGCGCGTAGGCGATCGCGTCGGTGGCGGCGGCGATCCGGGGGAGCAGCGCGAGCCGCTCCTCGAGCGTGTGGGCGTCGGCGATCACGCGATCGAGCGGCCGCCCGGCGACCAGCTTCATCGCGAAGAAGGGCTCGCCGGTCGGCCACCGGCCGGCCTCGTAGACCGGGACGATGCCGGGGTGCTGGAGCCGCGCGGTGATCAGCGCCTCGCGCTGGAACCGGGTGAGCTGCTCGCCCGCCGGTTCGAGCAGCTCCTTGAGCGCGACCCGCCGGCCGAGCCGCTGATCCTCGGCGGCGACGATCCGGCCCATCCCGCCGCGTGCGATCTCGCGGTCGGCCTTGTAGAACGCCGCGTCGACGAGCGGCAACGGCGGCAGTGCGCCGCCCAGCGCGGCGGCCTGCGTGACCTGCGACGCGAGCTGCGAGGGCGAGCGGGTCTGCGAGGCTGCGCCGGCGG
>JALZOI010000891.1 GCA_030857245.1 Myxococcota bacterium | reverse complement strand
CCCGGCGACCTTCGCGCCGGCGATGGTCGTGCCGCGCCGCGGCCACCGCGCGGAGCTGATGCCCGACGGCAGCGTCCTCATGATCGGCGGCGTCGACGCTGCCGGCGCCCCGGTCCGCACGCTCGAGCGGTTCGCGATCGACGCCGGCTTCGTCCCGGTCGGCGAGCTCCCGCCGAGCGCCGGCGTCGTCGACATCACGACGACGCAGCTGCCCGACGGCCGGATCTTGATCATCGGCGGCCGCACCGCCCTCGACGGCCCCGCCGTCGATACCGCGTTGATCGCCCGCCTCGATCTCGTGGACGGCTCCGTCGACGTGGTGCAGACCGACCGCCTCGCCACCGCGCGCGCCGGCCACGTCGCGGTCACGCTGTGTGACGGCACCGTCTGGGTCAGCGGCGGCAGTGCCGGCGCGCCCGCCGCCGAGCGCTACAACCCGCCGCCCACCGGCCGGCGCTGACGCCGTCCCCGTCGCCCCGCAGTCCGAGACGGTCGCCCTTCACGGGCAGGCGCGACGCACCCGTTGCTGGACGTCTGACCGTCGCAGCCGCACACCGGTGCGAGCTGCGCGATGCAGCCCTCGGGGCGAGGCTCGCAGGGCCGGGCCTACGGGCCTATCGGGCCTCCACGGCGAGTTTTCCCATGCCCTCGTACTCGAGCCGCGCTGCACGCTCGAGGTGCTCCGGGGTGATCTCGGTCTCCTGATCGGCGGCGAGGAAAGCTGCTCGCACCGCCGCATTCCGGATGTAGCCGCCGCTCATCGCGAACCGACGACCGAGCGATTCCACGTCGACGTCCGCTGCGACGGGCGCCGACCCGGGCAGCATCGCGCGCCACAGATGCACGCGCTCCGCCGCATCCGGGAGATCGAACCGAAGGTGGAGGGAGAGCCGGCGAAGGAAGGCGGGATCGATGTTGGTCTCGTGGTTGCTCGTGAGAAGACAGGTCCCCGTGAAGCTCTCCAGCCGTTGCAACAAGTAGTTCGTCTCGAGGTTCGCGTAGCGATCGTTGCTCGACTTGACCTCGGTGCGCTTGCCGAACAGTGCATCGGCCTCGTCGAACAACAGGACCGCATGCCCCGCTTCGGCGGCGTCGAAGAGTGCAGCGAGGTTCTTCTCGGTCTCCCCGATGTACTTCGAGACCACCTTGCCGAGATCGACCTGGTAGAGCTCGAGCCCGAGATCGTTCGCGATGAGCGCAGCGACCATCGTCTTGCCGGTCCCTGGCGGACCCGAGAATAACGCCGACGTGCCCAGCCCCTTACCGACCTTCGCGGCGAACCCCCAGTCCTCGTAGACGCGACGGCGTTCCCGGATCCGCGCCATCAACTCGACGATCGCGTCCACCTGATCAGGTGGGAGCACGAGATCCTGCCAGGTCTGCGTCACCGAGACTCGCTTCGCGAAGTGCCCGACCCGGTCGTCGAGCACCGCGCGGATCCCGGCGTAGATGTCGTCCGGCTCGAGCTTGCGTGCGCCCGCACGTGCACGCGCAGCCTCGGCCGCGCGGGCGATCAACGCCGGTGCGAGCGGATAATGCGTCGCGAGGTGCTGCGCGTCCTGCGCCGACGCGCCGCCCAGCGCGGCAGCCCAGAGGCTCGCACGCTGCGCCGACGATGGCTGGGCCATCTCGATCACGACCACCGGCCGATCCCAATCGAGCTTGGGCCGCTGGACACCGGTCGTGACGAGGATCGGACCGTCGACGAGCGCGACGAGCTCGGTGCCGACCAGGTCGATGCGGTGCTCCTTCTCGTCCGCGAGGGCGTCGAGATTGGTCAGCAGAGGCGCGCGCGCCAGGAGTCTGCACTCGCGCGCGATCGCACGCAACTGGACCACGAGCGCTGCAGGATCCTTCGAGAGTCTCCGCGCGTCGATCTCCACGATCAGCCGCCCGGCGGCCTTCGCCGTCGCGCTCAGCAAGGTGCGCCGACCGAGGCCCTCCAGTCCGCTTGCTACCACCACCGCGGTGCCCTCCATCGCCGTTCGCGCCAGCGGATTCGCGTCAGCGCCTGCGCCCAGCGCGTCGCTGGCGACGGGCGGACGGGTGCGGCAGAGCCTCGCCAGGGCAGGGTCGATGGCCGACTGGCCGTGCAGGAGCGCGAGCACGCGCGACGCGACCGACCACGTCTGCTTGGTCTCATGCGCCGGGCCGCCGTCGTCATTGCGCTCGATGACGAGCAGCCGGCGTAGCGTCCCGGTGCTCGCGAGCTCCTCGAGCGCGCGGAGCGACGATTGGGTGCCGTAGATCAGCGTGCGAATCGAATCGAGGCTGAGCTCGGCAGCGCTGACCTGTTGCTGGATGCGCGACCTCAGGTCCGGTCTGATCCGCATCGCCACCAGCAGCATGACGATCTGTTGCTCCGTCTCCGAGAGCGCCAGTCGCATCGCCAAGGTCCGGAACGGCACCTCGGCGTCGTGCTCACGTTCGGTGATCCTTCGATGCAGGATGGCGAGTCGCTCGAACGTGGCTCGCGCCTCGGTCTCAGCTTGATCGGTTTGCAACTCGATCGACGCCGCGATCCAGTCGGTGCGGTCACTCAGATCGTCGGCGTGATGCGTCTGCATCCGGCGCGTATCGTCCGGCGAGCTCAGGGGTTGCGTGCGGCGCTGACGATCTCGACGGCTGGTGGAGCGACCTCGGCCACCACGAGCTCCGGCGTCGTCGCCTGGACTCGCAGCGTCCCCGCATCGAGGCGCACGACCTGTGGAACGGTGCGGCTGGTCGTGAGCAGGTTGGCCAGCACCCAGATCGAGTCCCCGGCGACGTTGCGCGGCCCG
>JALZOI010000890.1 GCA_030857245.1 Myxococcota bacterium | reverse complement strand
TCGTCGGCGCGCGCGGGCCCGCTCGCCGTCGGGACGGCGTACAGCACACAACAGACAGCAAGACCGGTTCGGTACATGTCACCCCACGTGACGCGGGGTGTGGCCGCAGCTCGGCACCATTCACCCCGAATGACCGATGGGAGAGGTGTCCTGACTTCCGGTTCGTCCTAGCGGCGCCTTCCCAGTTTCCCAGTGGCTCTTGCCGCGTCGTCCCCGGTCACAGTAGCGGGGGCTGTGCCGTCTGGATCCCCCGGCCCACGGTGAACGTGGTGGCGGATCGCCGGCTTCCCTGCTTCCATCGGAAAGTTGTCGTGTGCGTCGTAGTTCGGCGTGGCCTCCGTGGGTGTTCGTAGTCGGCCTCCCCCACCAAGTCAATGCCTCACTCCGGGATCGCGGGGCGGTCGTTTGCGGGAACTTCGCAGCCCGGCGCCGGGTCCAGATCAGGGCGCCGCGACGATGTCGTCGTGCATCGCGGCGAGCAGGGCGCGCAGCTCCGCCTGCTCGCGCTCCGGCACCTCGAGCTTCGCGAGCGAGCGGCCCAGGTCGTCGACGAACGCCGCGAGCTCCGCCTCCTGCACGCGCATGCCGACGTGCGCGTCGCGCATCGACCTGCCGGTGTACTTGCAGGGGCCGCCGCTCTGCTCGCAGAGCTGATCGACCAGCTTCGCCTTGAACGCGGGGAGGTCGGCCGCGGCGAACCTCGCGTTGATGCGCGGGTCGGCGACGACGATCGCGACGAAGTCGTCGACGATCGCGAGGAGCGCATCGCGGCCGCCGATGCGATCGTAGAGCGCCGGAGCGCCCTCCTCCGCGTGCCCGCCCGCCGGAGCGGCGCCTCGTGGGCCGCCGCAGGCTGCGCTGCCAGCGAGGCCACCAAGGACGAGCACGACCCGGAGCACGTTCCGCATGCGCCGGGTCGTACCAGATACCGGCTGGCGGCGGGTCGCTACAGCGGCGGCAGCGGCTGCGCGGACGCGGAGGTCGCCGTCGGGCGCGGCTTGACCTTGACCTTGTAGCCCTGCAGGAACTTGATCGCCTTGAAGCCGCGCACCGCCCAGAACATCAGCGCGAACGCGACGACGAGGAACAGCGGTCCCGCCAGCAGCAGCTTGGTCCACGGCACCGACTCGGCGTCGACCACGTTGCCGAGCAGGTGATCGTTGATCTTCGCGAGGCCCCACTGCGCGACGTAGACGAACAGCAGCGGGAACACCTGGATGAGCAGCACCGACGGGATGCCCCACCGGAAGAAGCGCTGGTGACGCGCGATCGGCTCCCCCTCGTTGAAGCGCTGCTGGAAGATCTTCTGCGACTTACCGAGGAAGAACGACATCGACAGGATCAGCGCGGCCAGGTTCAGCACGAGGAACAGCACGACGCCGAACAGCGTGACGAAGACGAGGCCCGACGAGGCACCCTCGACGAACTGCAGGTACTGGACCGCCGCGCTGAAGTAGCCGAGGAGCGCCGTGAGCGCCGGCCCGACGATCTTCCCGAGCACGAACGAGGACACCAGCGTCAGCACCGCGAGCACGCCGACGGTGCACGCGGTCGCGAGCATCTCGCCCTTCACGCGCGCCAGGCTCTTCTGGACGATGTCACGGCCGGCGCTGGCGCTCCCGGAGGCCGCCACCGCGGGCAACTTCACGATCTCGACGAGCGTCGGTTTGATCGCGAGCACGAAGAGGACGAGCGTCACGATCATCAGGATGATCGGCAGCACGCTGAACACGAAGTCGACCTTCTTGAACAGCTTGGCCATCGACATGAACACCTTCGCGTCCTTGACGATCTTCATGCCATTCTCGAGGAGCAACACCGCCGGCTGCTCGTCGGGATGGTTGCGCATCTGCTCGAGCGTCGGAGCGAACAGCTCCTTGCCCATGACGACGTAGTCATCGGCGTGGTCGTGCAGCGTGTCGAATGTGCCGCTGGCGATCGCGATGCTCGGGTTGGTGTAGTTCGAGAGCGCGCCCTGGGCGGTGCGGAGGCCGAACAGCACCCCGCCGAACAGGTTCACCGTGACGAAGAACGTCGCGGCCGCGAGCGCCGAGTACTTCAGCAGCATCGCGCCCTTGCCCGGGTACTGCTTCGCGAGCACGAGGGGCATCCCGAGCAGCAGGATCCCAAGCAGCGAGAACCCGAACACGGTCCACGAGAACTTCGCCATCCGCTGATCGCTCTTCTTCGCGATCTTCTTCGCCATCTTCGCGAGGACGATGCCCTTCACGATCCGCACGGCGGTGCGGAAGTCGGCGACCGTCATCGAGGGCTTGAGCTCGGCGTCCTCGGGGCGCGCCTCGAGCGCGGCCAGGTCGGGCTCGTTCGGGATGTCGGCGAAGAACTCGGCGAACTCCTTGCGCTGGGCGATCTCGTCCTCGCTGATCGTGCCGTCGCCGTCCTGATCGAACGGATCCGTCGGGGGATCCTCCTCGAGGTGGTCCGGGATGCCGTCGTTGTCGATGTCGCCGTCCTCCTGCGCGTCGGGCGTCCCATCGCCGTCGGAGTCCACCGCGTCGACGTCGACGTCGGCCGCGAGCGCCTGCTCGTTGGAGTCCGAGATGCCGTCGCCGTCGCTGTCGGCCGTGCCATCTGGCGTGCCATCGCCGTCACGATCCTCCCGCGCGTCGGGGGTGCCATCGCCGTCGGCGTCGCCACCGGCAGCCGCCTGAGCGGGGGTGTCGTCGGTGTCGTCGCCGGGCTTGCCGTCGTCGGTGCCCTCGCCGGGCTTGCCGTCGTCCACCGCGGCGGCCGGCGCCGGCGCATCGGGCTGGTCGTCGTC
>JALZOI010000265.1 GCA_030857245.1 Myxococcota bacterium | reverse complement strand
GGTCGCGATCGCCCGGCGAGCGGCCTCGACGACCGCCCAGCGCGGCAGCTCGGCGAGCGCGGCGGCGGCGTCCGCGAGCACGTGGACCGCCGGCAAGCTCGCGAACCGAGGATCCGACACGCAGCGACGCTAGCACGCAAACCCCGCTAGACTGCCGCGGTGGATGTCCAGGCCGTCTCCGCGCTGCTCGCCGCGCTGCTGATCCTCGCGATCGGCGCCTCGGTGGTGCTGCGGTCGCGCAAGGACAAGATCTACACGGCGTTCGCCGCGATGGCGTTCACGGTCTCCGCCTGGCACCTCTGCACGTTCATCGATGCCGCGGGCCAGAGCCCGGTGATGCGCTGGCTCGCGCTGTGGGCGGCCGCCACGATCCCGCCGACCGCGATCCGGTTCTTCCGGATCTTCCTCGCGCAGCCGTCGATCGGCGGCCCGAAGCGGGGCCCGCGCGTCACGCTCGCGTGGACGCTCGTCGTGTACGTCATCCTGATCTACTCGGCGATCGTGACGCCGGTCCACGACACGATCTGGTTCACCGTGCCGTTCGGCGTCTACGTGTTCGGCGGCCTGTATCGCTGCGTCTACGACATGTACATGCAGTACCGCGCGACGACGAAGCGCGTCGAGCGGACGCGCGTCGGCTACCTCGCCCTCGGCGGCTTCGTCGCCACGACCCTGACGCTGACCGACGTGCTGCCGCGGCTCGGCGTCGCGTGGCCCGCCGTCGGCAACGTGCTCGGCATCCTCTACCTCTACTTCCTGTCGCAGACGCTGTTCCGCAACCGGCTGATCGACATCAACGAGCTGATCGGCAAGATGGCCGTGCTCGGCACGCTCGTCGTGCTGCTCTGGGCGGTCTACGGCTTCCTGCTCTACTGGATCGGCGGCGGGCAGAAGGGCCTGTACCTCCTGAACGCGCTCGTCGCGTCGTTCGTGATCCTCATCCTGTTCGAGCCGGTGCGCGCGTGGCTCGAGAACACGATCAACCGCTGGCTGCTCCGCCAGCGCACCGAGCTGCGCGGCCGGATCGAGGCGGTGCGCCGCGAGCTGCCCGGCGTCGTCGACGTCGCGGACATGGTGCCGATCATCATGACCGCGCTCGAGGAGTCGCGCCGGATGACGGACGCGTCGCTGTATCTGCTCGACGCCGACGGCGCCGGGTTCGACCGCGCCGGCTTCCTCGGCCAGACCCCGCCGGAGCGGCTCGATGCCAACGCCGAGCGCGCCCTGCTCGATCGCGTGCGCGGCGGTCACCTCGACAAGGACGCGCTGCACCGCGAGATCGACGAGCTCGCGAAGGCCGACGACGTGGAGCCCCGGCGCGCGCCGCTGCTCGCGCTGCGCGCCCGCATCGAGGAGCTCCACGCCGACGTGATCTTCCCGTTGCTGGGCTCGGCCGAGACCGAGCAGGGTCCGTGGCTGCTCGGCCTGTTCTGCATCCGCGACGACCGCACCGAGGGCGCGTTCGACGTCGACGACATCGATACGTTCCGCCAGCTCGCGATCGCGGCGGCGCGCGTCATCGAGTCGAGCCAGGCGTACGAGCGCGTCAAGGAGCGCGACCGGCTCGCGGCGCTCGGCGAGATGGCCGCGGGCCTCGCGCACGAGATCCGCAACCCGCTCGGCGCGATCAAGGGCGCGGCGCAGCTGCTGATCACCGCCGACGGCAAGTCGCCGGCACCCGACAGCGCCGAGTTCCTCGAGATCATCGTCGAGGAGGCGAACCGGCTGAACAACGTCGTGACGCGGTTCCTCGACTACGCGCGCTCGGAGCGCCCCGGTCGTGAGGGCGCCGGCAAGGTCGACCTCAACGGGGTGGTCCGCAAGACCGAGCAGCTGCTGCGCGGCGACGTCGCGCGCAACATCGAGCTCCGCGTGCGGATCGATGATCAGCTCCCCGAGATCGCGGGCGATCCCGAGTCGCTGATGCAGGTGTTCTTGAACCTCGGCCAGAACGCGCTGCAGGCGATGCCCGACGGCGGCACGCTCGAGATCCTGACGACCCGCCGCCGGCGCTCGCGGCTCGGCTACGGCCAGTTCGCCGAGGTCCGGTTCCGCGACACTGGCGTCGGGATCCCCCGCGACAAGCTCAAGAAGCTGTTCATCCCGTTCTACACGACGAAGCAGAAGGGGACCGGCCTGGGCCTCGCCATCTCCCATCGCATCATCAACCAGCACGGCGGCACCATCGAGGTGCGCTCGACGATCGGCCAGGGCTCGACGTTCTCGGTGTTCCTGCCGGCCGCGGAGCCGATACCCGCGGGCAAGGCGGAGGATCTCAGCGAGACCGGCCGCCTCGACGCCCTCGGGGACCTGGCCGCGGGCCCGGAGGACGCGCTGCCGCGCGCCGATGCCACGCCGGTGCGCACCACCGAGACGACGCCGGCGCGAGCCCCGGGTGATGGTGACAAGGGCGAGTCGATCCCGCCGACTGCAGCGCTGCCCGACGCGGTGGTGACGCCCTCGCCGAGCGACGCCGGCGCAGCAAAAGGTGTAGGCTGAGCGCGATGCAACCGGCGAAGATTCTCGTCGCTGACGACGAGCAGAACCTGCGCCGCGTGCTCGTGGCCCTGCTCAAGCGCGAGGGTCACGAGGTGCTCCAGGCAGCGAGCGGGCTCGAAGCGATCGAGCGGCTGGCGGACGTCGACGTCGTGATCACCGACCTCCGCATGCCGGGTGCCGACGGCATGGAGGTGCTGCGCACCGCGTCGCGGCTCCACCCGCACGTGCCCGTCATCATGATCACCGCCTACGGCTCGGTCGGTCAGGCGGTCGAGGCGATCAAGGCCGGCGCGTTCGACTACATCGAGAAGCCGTTCGAGCAGGACTCGATCCGCACGATCATCGAGAAGGCGATCGGCCAGGCCGCGGCGAACCGCACCGCGCCCCGCCCCGCCCTGTACCCGACGGGCGATGTCGAGATCCGCGGCCGCTACGGGCTCGTCGGTGACAGCCCCGAGATCCAGTCGATCTTCAGCATCATCGAGCGCGTCGCGGATACGCCCTCGACGGTGCTGATCACCGGCGAGAGCGGCACCGGCAAGGAGCTGGTCGCGAAGGCGCTGCACGAGCAGTCGAGCCGCAAGACCGAGCCGTTCATCAAGATCAACTGCGCGGCGATCCCGAAGACCCTGATGGAGAGCGAGCTGTTCGGCTACGAGAAGGGCGCGTTCACCGGCGCGACCTCGTCGAAGCCCGGGCGCTTCGAGCTCGCGGATGGCGGCACGCTGTTCCTCGACGAGATCGGCGAGATCCCCGTCGAGATGCAGGTCAAGCTGCTGCGAGCGATCCAGGAGAGCGAGTTCGAGCGGGTCGGCGGCATCAAGACGATCAAGGTCGACGTCCGGCTGATCACCGCGACGAACCGCGACCTCGAGCAGGAGATCACGCGCGGCAACTTCCGCGAGGACCTCTACTACCGGCTGAACGTGGTGCCGCTGCAGGTCCCGCCGCTGCGGTTCCGCAAGACCGACATCCCGCTGCTGGTGGCGCACATCATCAAGAAGTTCAACGAGCGCCTGAAGAAGGCGATCACCGGGATCGCCGACGACGCGCTCGTCGCGCTCGAGAACCACGCGTGGCCGGGCAACATCCGCGAGCTCGAGAACGTCCTCGAGCGCACGATCCTGTTCTGCAAGGGCGACCGCATCGCGCGCGTCGACCTCCAGCTCGCCGGCGCGAACGATGCGCCGCCCGTGGTGCCGCAGGCGCGGTCGTCGACGAGCGGCACGATGCCGCCGATGGACCTCGATGAGCTCGACGACGATGCGGTCGGCGGCGAGCACACGGGCGGCTCGTCGGGCTCGCTCAAGGACATCGTCCGCGCGGAGACGTCGCGCGTCGAGCGCGAGCTGATCATCAAGGCGCTCGACGAGACCGGCGGCAACGTCACGCAGGCCGCGCGCCTGCTCAAGATCAGCCGCAAGAGCTTGCAGATGAAGATGAAGGAGCTCGGGCTGCGTGACAAAGAATCCTGAGCGTGTCCTGCGCGGCTTCCGGTGAAACGAGTCGTGTTACGTTGCCCGCGGTGCTGCGCACGGGGCTCTCGCTCGCGACCTTGACGCTGGCCGGTGCGCTGGCCGGTGCGCCGGCGAGCGCCAACCCGGCGACGCTGATCCCGAGCGGCTCGGACGCCGCGGATCCGACGCTGTTCCACGTCACCGTCGACTACACGTACACGCTCGACAGCGCGACGCTGTTCCGCGAGGACGTCGCCGCCGGCCCGCTCGATCCGCTGCCGCGCCAGCGCGATCTCGACTTCAAGCAGTACCGCCACACGCTGATCCCGAAGGCCGAGCTCGGCGTCTACCGCGACACCTGGGTGTCGTTCGCGGTGCCCGTCGTGATCGCGCAGTCCCGCGAGCTCTCCCTCGCCGACGGCATCTCGCGCGACAGCTCGTCGACGATCCGCGACGGGCTGCTCACCGCGGACGGCTTCGACGCCCGCGACCCGACCACCCCGCTGCCCGGCGGCGACGACCTCGTGTTCCGCGGCGCGACCCGCAAGGGCGTGGAGCAGCTCTACTTCGGGCTCGCCGTCGCGCCGATGAACCAGCTCCGGGATGCGACGAAGCCGACCTGGAAGCTCGGCGCCGAGCTCCGGCTGGCGGTCGGCGGCGTCATGCGCTTCGACCGCATGAAGGCGCAGGACGAGGACGGCATCAGCAAGGGGATCCACGACCTCCGGCTGTGGACCTCCGTCGCGCGCCGCTACGATCGCACCTCGGCCTGGTTCGAGGTGTTCTGGCAGGTGCCGCTCGCCGCGCGCGAGGGCTCGCTGTTCGACGACATCGACCAGGTCCCCGGCTCGTTCGGCGCGACCAACACGATGCCCGGCCAGCAGGCCGGCGCGGGCATCGGGATCGAGGCCTCCGCGATCGATGACAGGGTCAACCACAACCGGGTCAGCCTCGAGCTCGGCGCCCGCCTGGTCGCCCACTTCGAGGGCCGCGACTACAGCGAGATGTGGGAGGTCTTCGCGTACGCCGGCGATGTGCGCGCCGCCGGTCCACTCGTCCTCGATCGCGATCCGCTCGCATCCGGCGTCCAGGCCAGCTCGCATCCCGGCATCTCCAACATCGAGAACTACCTCGAGACCTCCGCCCGGATCGCGCTGCGTGCCCAGCTCGGGAAGCGCGTGCGGTTCGCCGCGCTCGTCGACCTCCTCTGGAAGACCGATCACGCCATCAGCTTCGCGGATGCCGGCATCGATCTGCCGACCTGCGATGGCTCCGCCCGCCGCTGCGAGGACGACGCGAACGATCTCGTCAACCCCGGCACGCGCGAGGTGAACCCGCTGCACGCGCCGCGGATCGACCAGGTCGGCCACCGCTACCACTCGGAGGACAACTTCGGGTTCTCGCTCGGCGTGCAGGCGCAGGCGTTGTTCTAGCGCCCGAGCCAGGACGCCGGTTAGGCGGCCTCACGGATTCGGGCAATGCTCGCCTCCGCTCCGCGCCCGGCGCCCCTGCGGGGCGCGCATCAATTCTGCCGCGTTGCGTTGCTCGGCGTGCGGGCTACTCGTACGTTCTGCTCCCCGGAGGGATGCCATGATTCTCGGAAAGTTCTTTGGTGCGATCAGGGCGCAGTTCAACAAGCTCGCCAACTACTTCTGGGAAGCGGACCCGATCGCCCAGATGCAGTACGAGTACGACCAGGCGGTCGAGCAGCTCAAGGAAGGCCGGATCGGCCTCGAACAGTACCGCGGGCTCGTCGAGCGCGTGTCGCGACAGGTCAAGGACGGCGAGTCGCAGGTCACCAAGCTGACCGCGCAGGCCAAGGCCTATCTCAAGTCAGGCGATCGCGAGACCGCCGGCACGTTCGCGCTCCAGCTGACGAAGGCGAAGGCCCAGCTCGACGAGAACAAGCAGCAGCTCGCGATGCACGAGGCCGCGTACGGCAACAACCTCAAGAAGATCCAGCACGCGAACAAGAAGCTGGTCGAGGTCAAGAGCAAGATCCAGCAGTACGACGCCGAGCTCAAGATGAGCGAGGCGGAGGCCGAGGTCGCGAAGCTCACGCAGAGCTTCAACATGGATGTCACGACGGACTTCGGTCAGCTCGAGGACGTCATCCAGCGCAAGATCGACACGAACCGCGGCAAGGCCCGGGTCGCGAGCGACCTCTCGAACGAGGGCATCGACCAGATCAAGGCCGAGGAGCGCATGGAGCAGTCCATGGCCGACGACGCCCTCAAGGATCTCGAGGTCGAGCTCGGCATGCGCGCGCCCGAGACCACGCCCGTGATGGCCACGACGAAGGACCTCGGCCCGGCCGAGGAGACCCGCGAGCGCGAGCCCACGAAGGTCACCGAGTAACAGCTCGGTCGACGACGCGGTTCGCACGAGTTTTGTCGTACGTCTGTCTTAGGTCTGGCCCGACGTCGGGGCCGGCAAGTTTGGGGGAAGTCACATGAGCAACGGATCCGGTAAACCGAAGCCCGCATTCTTCATCGCGGTGCTCGCTGTCGTCGCAGGTCTCGTCGGCCTGGCGTTCTATCGCTGCAGCGCCAAGAAGTCGGACCCCGCCACCAGCGCGGGCGGCAGCGGGTTCGTGGATCCGCGCAAGCCCGGCGGCGGCTCCGGCGTCGCCGAGCAGGTCGATCCGAACGCGGCTCCGACGACCGTGAAGGAGTACGAGTTCGAGCCGGCCGCCAAGCTGTCGCCCGTCGAGGGCACGTCCTCGTACAAGGAGCTCGGCAAGCTGCGCGTCGTGCGGTTCGCCGTCAACACGTGGGCCGGCTGGGCGCCGATCATCTGGGCGAACCAGGGGCACAAGCCGGGCAAGGTCTGGAAGGACGCGAAGGGCGGCGACTTCCAGATCGAGCTCGTCAAGGTCGAGGATCCGGTCCAGCTCGGCAACGTCGTCGCCAGCGGCGGCGTCCACATCGGCTGGGCCACCGTCGACATGCTGCCGCTCCTGATCGAGCGCCTGAAGAAGGACCCGCGCACCATGCCGCGCGTCTATCAACAGATCGACTGGTCGAACGGCGGCGACGGCATCGTGACCCGCGGCGACATCACGAACGTCTCGCAGCTCCGCGGCAAGACCATCGTGCTCGCGCAGAACTCGCCGTCGCACTACTTCCTGCTGAACATGCTGCTCAACGGTGGCCTGATGCCGGGCGAGGTGAAGATGCGCTTCACCAAGGACGCCTTCCAGGCGGCCGCCGCGTACAACGCGAACAAGGACATCGCCGCGGTGGTCACGTGGGCGCCCGACATCTACACGCTCACCGAGAAGAAGGAGAGCGGCAACAACCTGCTCATCTCGACCGGTCAGGCGAACAAGCTGATCGCCGACGTGTGGTTCGCGCGCGCCGACTTCGGCCGCGATCACCCGGAGATCATCGAGGGCATCGTGCGCGGCATCTTCGACGCGATCGAGGGGCTCCAGACCGAGGCCAACAAGGACAAGGTCGCCGGGCTGATGGCGACGTTCTACAACCTCGACGCCGCCACCGCGAAGTCGATGCTGCCGGACGCGCACTGGACCAACTACGCGGAGAACCGCGACTTCTTCCTGGTGTCGTCGAACCCGACGAACTTCGAGCGCACGTACAGCACGGCGGTCCGGCTCTACAGCTCGGTCGGCGTCGTCGAGGCCGACACCACGTTCGACAAGATCATGGACTTCAGCATCATCAAGAAGCTCGAGTCCGAACCGAAGTACGCGCAGCAGAAGAACACGTACGAGTACCAGTTCACCCCGAAGAACGCGAAGGACGTCAACGTCGAGAGCGCGGTCCTCACGAAGACCGTGACGATCAACTTCTTCCCGAACTCGTTCGACGTGTTCAAGAAGGTGCCGAAGGCCGGCGGCGGCGGCGAGGTCTTCTACGACGGCAACGTCGAGTACACGGTCGAGGAGATCGCGAAGCTCGCGGGTCAGTTCGGCAACGCGCAGATCGTGATCTCGGGGCACACCGACGCCTCGATGAAGGGCGTCGCCGATCCGGGCCTCGTGAAGGAGCTCTCGAAGAACCGCGCGCTCGCCGTCAAGGAAGCGCTCGTGAAGAAGTTTCCGAAGCTGCCGCCGAACCAGCTGATCGCCGAGGGCTACGGCTGGGAGCGCCCGATGGAAGGGGCCGCCCCGCAGGACCACCAGAAGCATCGGCGCGTCGAGGTCAAGGTCGTCCCGCTCGAAGCGCAGTGACATCCTAGGTCACCATGAGCACTCCGGCACAGGCGAAGGCGGAGGCGAAGCCCGCCACCATCGGCCCCGAGATCCCGTCGGCACCGCCGTGGTGGAAGACGCTGCGCGCCGATCCGCCCGCCCACATCCGGGTGCTGCTCGGCGTCGGGCTGATCGGCTTGGTGTTCCTCGTGTGGTGGTTCGTGACGCGCGGCGCGGCGGTCGACCGGATCGTGTCGCCGGCGAACCTCCAGTCGCCCGGTGAGGTCTTCGGCTCGATCGACCGTCTGCTCGACCGCCAGCTCGGCCGCAACACCATCGAGACCCTCGAGCGCGTGTTCAAGGGCGTGCTGCTCGCCGCCGTCGTCGGAATCGGCCTCGGCGTGCTCGCGGCCAGTCACCGCGGCGTCAACGCGGCGCTCGCGCCCCTCGTGATCTTCCTGCGCTCGGTGCCGATGGGCGCGCTGATCCCGCTGACGCTCATCCTGTTCAGCGACGGCGAGGCCCAGAAGACGCGGTTCATCTTCCTCGCCATCGTGCCGTTCGTGTTCTCCGACACCGCGAAGGCGATCGCGAACGTCCCCGAGCGCTACCTCGAGACCGCGCAGACGCTCGGCGCCTCGAACTTCCAGATCATCCGCAAGGTGCTCGTGCCGCTCGCCCTGCCCGACATCATCACCAGCATCCGGTTCCAGCTCGGCCTGGCGCTCGGCTACATCATGCTCGCCGAGGAGGTCAACGCCGAGTTCGGCCTCGGCCGCCTCATCATGGGGAGCCAGCAGCGCGGTCCGCACGAGCACGTGTTCCTGCTGCTGTTCGTGATCGCGCTGATCGCGTTCTCGATCGATCTCGTGCTGCGCACGATCCAGCGCGGCGTGTTCGCGTGGCGGAGGGACCTGTGAGCGACGACGGCACCGGCAAGGCGGCGGGGATCGCAGGCCCGGGCGGCGCGAGTGCGCCTCCGACGACCACGCCCGGCACCGGCACCGGTCCGGCCGGCGGCGCGC
>JALZOI010000264.1 GCA_030857245.1 Myxococcota bacterium | reverse complement strand
GTCGCGAGCGGGTCCTCGAGCAGACCAGGGCCGGTGGCCGCGGTGCGCTTCTGGTACTGCCCCGGGATCAGCGACGGCCGCTTGACAGCGGGTGGCGGCGCGGTCTGCTGGGGCTCGGCGGCCTGCTCCTGCTCGAAGTCGACGCGCCCGGGCTTCACGCTCGGAGGCCGGGCGGCGCTGGCGTCGATGACGACCGCGGCGCGGCTGCGCACGCCGGCGGTGACCGGGGCCGTGAACGTCACGCCAGCGGCGGTCGTGACCGTCACGGTGTAGGTCCCGGCCTTGACCCACACGCGCGCCGGCGTGGTGACCGGCTCGGCGGGCAACGCCGAGATCACCGCGGGGAGTCCTTCGGGCCTCGTCACGATCTCGATCGGCGAGAGGTCGCCGTCACTCAGCCGCTGCTTGACGTCGCGTGCGGTCTTCGCGACAGCACCGGCGATCTCGTCGGGCAACGCGAGATCCTCGCAACCGGTGAGGTAGAGATCGGCGCGCGCCAGATCGCGGCGCCGCGCATAGACCACGCCGAGCGTGCAGCGAGCGGCGGCCTCGTCCCGGCGGGCGCGCAGCGCGGCGACCGCGGCCGGATCGGACTTCGCGATCGCGTCGGCGAGCTCGCCGGCGGCGGCGGGCGTGGCGATCGCCAGCAAGCCGCCCACGATCCACACCTTCCGGGTCGTCACGTCACTCAAGATGACACGCCGCCGCTAGGATGGTTGCTTCGCGATGGAGACCCTCAAGGCTGCAGCCGTGCGGCGGATCCTCGACCGCTACCTCATCGAGGTCGTCGAGGCCTACGATCTCTGCCCGTGGGCGCGGTCGGCCCGGCTCGGCGACGAGGTCGCGATCGCGATCCTGTGGGGGGCACCGACGACGGAGGTCTGGGTCGAGCGCGTCAAGGTCGAGCTCGCGCGGCCACGCACGCGCGTCGTGATGATCCTCGCGCCGGAGCTGGCGCTCGATGTCGGCGAGCTCCGCGCGGTCCGCGATCAGGTCACCGCGCGCATCCCCGGCACCGGCGTCGCCCACTTCCATCCCGACGCGACCCTCGATCTCGCGACCCCCGCGCGCCTCGTGCCGTTCACGCGCCGCTCGCCGGATCCGCTGCTCCAGGTCGTGCCGCTCGCGATCCTCGACACCGTGCGCTCCGGCCCGACGATGCTCGAGCGGCTCCAGCAGGCGCAGGCGATGGGCGGCCACGCGGCGCCGCCGCGCCTCGACGTCTCCGAGCGGATCGCCGCCACCAACCACGCGACGGTCAGCGCGCAGCACGTCACGATCACCGCGGTCCTCGACGACATCGCGCGCGATCGCGCCGCGAGCTACGCGCGCGTCGGGATCAGTGCGTGCCGGTCGCCGTGATGATCAGCGAGCCGACAGCCGGGTCGAGCTGCTTGATCGGGCGCGGCTCCGGGGTCGAGCACGTCGGCGCTCGCAGGTACGCTACGGCTGACTCGGTCCCGGCGCTCGCGCCGATGTAGAACTTCGCGGCGACGCCCACCGAGTGGTCGGGGCTGAAGATCTCGACGATGAGCTTGCCGCCCGCCGGCACGGTCCCGGTGATCGGCGTCGAGAGCATCTGCGCGGTCGGCAGCGCCGGCACGACGACCGTCGCGGAGCTCAGCGGGGTGATCATCGCCGTACTGAGGGTGCCGCCCGCCGCCCCCGCATAGGTGCCGATCTTGACCTGCACCGACTGCGTCCCGGTGCTCGCCTCGACGCCGAACGAGACGCCAGTGACGGTGAACGGGCCCGTGACGCCCATGCTCGTGAGCTCGAAGATCCGGTAGAAGCTGTTCTCCGCGGTGTACGTCGAGGTGCCGCACGCGACGGACCCGCCGGCAACGACCGTGGTGTCGGTCGTCTGCGACAGCGTCGCCATCACGAGTGCGTCGATGGGACGGGCGTCGACTCCGGCATCGATCAGTGGCGTGCTGTCGGTGCCCGGGTTGCCATCCGGGTTGTCGTTGTTGCTGCCGTTGCCTGCGGTCGCGCAGCCCATCCAGACGCAGGCCAGCAGGGGGAACAACCTCATGGCTGCATCCTAGCCAACCCCGCGACATGGTTACAACCGCAAGCTGGTGACCTCGCCTGACCCGCCACGCGACCCCAGACTCGCGCCGCTCGCCACCTGGGGCTGCAAGATCACGTGCGAGGTCACGGCATTGGCGGCGCCGCCGTCACGGGAACCGCGCCGCTGGGGTCAGCCGGCATCAGCGCGCGCGCCGGGCCGCTGACAGCTGCTGGGCCGCGGCGCGCCACGGGACCGGCGGTGCGAAATGCGGGATTGGGTCACTCACGCGCACGCAGCCCGGAGCATCCTTCGGCATGGGCGGCGTCTACGGCATCCTCAACTCACGAGCCGACTTCTTCCGCGTGCTCGACGAGGCGCGGCAGATCGCGTCGCGGATGCTCGAGGTGCAACCGAAGAACGGCCTCATCGCGAGCATCGCCACCCAGCTCGCTGCCATGCAGCGCTGGAGTGCCGATGGCCGCGATCCGCTCGCGGACGAGCGGAAGACGATCACCATCGGGCTCCTCGCGGTCCGCCAGCTCGACGCCGACCGGCAGGACGAAGCCGGCGAGCTGGCGAGGAAGCTCACCATCCTCCACAACTACTTCGACGAGTGGCCGAGCGACGAAGCGGCGGCGAACGCGACCGACGCTGACTACTGGAAGCGCTTCGGGCTCTGACCAGCTGAGCGCGCGCCGGGTGGCGCCGCTCAGCGTGTCGTCCGAAGACGCGGAAGTCAGCGCGCGATGCCGTAGCGCAGGCCGGCGAGCACACGCCAGTCGGGCGCACCATGAGCGTCGTCGATGCCGCGACCACCCGCGGCGAAGAGCTCGACGTCGCCGCCGACGCGAAGGGCTGGCCCGCCGACGACCTCGACGTAGGACGGATGCGAACCCGGCTGCGCGGCATCGACCAGGCGAGCAAAGGCGAGCGAGGCGGAGAGCTCGAGCCGGTCGTGTGCTCGCAGCGCGATCCCTCCGCGGACGAACACCTCGTCATCGACCGTCATCGGGCCGACCTGCGCGGCCGGGCGAGCGACGTAGCCGGCTTCGGCGACGAGGCGTACGCGGCCCGCGCGACCTCCCACAGCGAGCGAGGGCGTGAAGGTGAATCCGTCGTCGTGGCGATAGTGCGCGGTCCCGGTGGGCAACGACACCGCGGCGATCAGCGCGAGATCCAGTCCGTGTGCACGCTGCGTCAGGACCTGCAGCTTCGGCGCGATCGTGAGATCGCCGATCCCGGCGTGCAGCTCGTCGAGCGACCCGACCACGCCCTCCACCATCGTGGCGCGAGTCTGCGACATGACGATCGGCATCCGCAGCCCGATCGATACACTGCGGTGAACGCCGAAGGTCGCCCCGAGCTCGCTGCTGACGCGGTCGCGGACCAGCGCGCCGGCCTCCATCTCATCGACCGTCGACCGGACGATCAGGGGGTTCTTGGTCGCTCCGATCCACGCGTGGAACGCCCAGCTGCCGGGCGCGACAGCGACAGCTCCCTCGACGCCGAGGACTCCGCCGCCGTCACTCGCGAGGGCGAACCGCTCGAGCGAGAAGCGCGAGACCTCTGCATGGGCGGTGACGGGCGCCGTGACCATGACCGCCGTCAGCGTCAGGGCGACTGCGGCACCCCAGCGGCGCGTCCGGCGGTGGCGCAGCGCCGCGAACATCGCGAGCACCAGCAGCCCCCCGGCGCTCGACGTGCCGCCGTCCGCCGAACAACCCGAGCCCGAGACCTCGTAGCCATCGACGAAGCCGTCACCGTCGGCATCGGTGTCACAGGCGTCGCCGACGCCGTCACCGTCGAGATCGGACTGATCGATGTTCGTCGCGTTCGGGCAGTTGTCGACGCCGTCGAGGTGACCGTCGCCGTCGGGATCCAGCGGCGTGCCCGGGGCGCTGCACGCGTTGCCCACGCCGTCCTGGTCGTCGTCGGCCTGGTCGCGGTTGACGACGAGCACGCAGTTGTCGCCGGTATCCGGCACGCCATCGTCGTCATCATCGAGATCGCAGACATCGCCGTCGCCGTCGCCATCGGTATCCAGCTGCGGGCCCGTGGTGCGCGGGCAGGTGTCGGCAGCGTCACCGACGCCGTCGTTGTCGTCGTCGGGATCACAGGCATCGCCGATCAGATCGCCATCGGTATCGAGCTGATCAGTGTTGCTCGCCAGCGGGCAATTGTCTGCGCCGTCGAGCCGTCCATCACCGTCGTCGTCGTCCTGGCATGCGTCACCCTGACCGTCCTGGTTGCTGTCGAGCTGATCAGCGTTGGGCACCAGCGGGCAGTTGTCCTGCGTGTCGAGGATCGAGTCGGCATCGTCGTCGGTGTCGCACGCATCACCAAGCTGATCGTTATCGGTGTCGACCTGGCCCGGATCCGCGATCAGCGTGCACAGGTCGTCGACGTCGAGCACACCATCCCCGTCAGCGTCGGGATCGCAGCTGTCGCCGAGCAGATCACCGTCGGTGTCGAGCTGCGATGCGTTCGAGACCGCCGGGCAGTTGTCGTCGTCGTCGAGCACGCCGTCTCCATCGAGGTCCTCAGCGCAGGCGTCACCACGCCCATCGTTGTTGGTATCCAGCTGGGACGGATTCGCGACGAGCACGCAGTTGTCATCTGGATCGAGCACGCCGTCATTGTCGTCATCGCCGTCGCAAGCGTCACCTTCGCCATCCTGATCGGAGTCAGTCTGGTTGGCATTCGCGGCGACGATGCAGTTGTCGTCCTCATCCTCGATGCCGTCACCATCGTCATCGCCGTCGCACGCATCGCCCTCACCATTGCCATCGGTGTCGCGCTGTGACGGGTTCGGCCGTAGCGGGCAGTTGTCGACGAGATCGGAGAACCCGTCGTTGTCATCATCGAGATCGCACGCGTCGCCTTGTCCATCTGCGTCGGCGTCGAGCTGCGAGGTGTCGGGGACCAGCGGACACACGTCGGTAGCATCGGGCACGCCATCGCCGTCGGCGTCGGCATCGCACGCATCGCCCGTCATGTCGCCATCCGTATCGAGCTGGCCGGGATTCGCGACCGCCGGGCAGTTGTCGGTGGCGTCGGGGATGCCGTCGTTGTCGGCATCGAGATCGCAGCTGTCGCCGATCCCATCGGAGTCGCTGTCGACCTGGCTCGGGTTCGCGATCAGCGAGCAGTTGTCACACGCATCACCGACCCCGTCGCCATCGCCATCCGTCTGAGCGGCGTTGTCCACCGCCGGGCAGTTGTCGACCGTGTCGGCGATGCCGTCGCCGTCTCCGTCGGGGGCCTCGCAGCTGTCCCCGATACCGTCGAGGTCGCTGTCCTCCTGTCCCGCATTCGCGAGCAGCGGGCAGTTGTCACAGCTGTCGCCGATGTCATCGGCGTCGCTGTTGACCTGGCTCGGGTTCGCGACCAGTCCGCAGTTGTCGCACGCGTCGCCGACGCCGTCGGCGTCGCTGTCGACCTGGCTCGGGTTCGCGATCAGCGAGCAGTTGTCACACGCATCACCGACCCCGTCGCCATCGCCATCCGTCTGAGCGGCGTTGGCCACCGCCGGGCAGTTGTCGACCGTGTCGGCGATGCCGTCGCCGTCTCCGTCGGGGGCCTCGCAGCTGTCCCCGATACCGTCGAGGTCGCTGTCCTCCTGCCCCGCATTCGCGAGCAGCGGGCAGTTGTCACAGCTGTCGCCGATGTCATCGGCGTCGCTGTTGACCTGGCTCGGGTTCGCGACCAGCCCGCAGTTGTCGCACGCGTCGCCAACGCCGTCGGAGTCGCTGTCGAGCTGGCCGGGGTTCGCGACCAGCGGGCAGTTGTCCTGGATGTCGGCGAGGCCGTCACCGTCGCCGTCCGGGAGCTCGCAGCTATCGCCGATCCCATCGGAGTCGGTGTCGACCTGGCTCGGGTTGTCGATCAGCGCGCAGTTGTCGCACGCGTCGCCCAGGTCATCCGTGTCGCTGTTGACCTGGCTCGCGTTGGCGACGAGCTGGCAGTTGTCACACGCGTCGCCGACCCCGTCGAGGTCGCCATCGCTCTGATCGGCGTTCGCGAGCTCGTCGCAGTTGTCACATGCGTTGCCCAGCCCGTCCGCATCGGAGTCTCCCTGATTGACGTTCGCAACGGTGGCGCAGTTGTCACACGCGTCCCCACGGCCGTCGAGGTCTGCGTCCTGTTGCGCGGTGTTGGGGACCGTGACGCAGTTGTCATTCGGATCTGACACGCCGTCCAGATCGGTGTCGACGTCGGGCTGCATGTAGTTCGGAATGCCATCCTGGTTGCCATCAGGGCAGACCCAACCCGGGCTCGGGCACTCTGCGCTGTCACTGATGCCATCCGCGTCGCTGTCGCCGCCGGCCGTGCCTCCCACCGGATCGTAGGCATCCGGGATCAGATCGGCATCCGCATCGAAGGCGGAGGGGTCCACACTCGGGAACCCGAAGACCGCGTCGTTGCTATCGATCGGGTCGGCGAGACCGTCACGGTCAACGCCAACGCTGCCGTCGATCCGGCCGTCATTGTTCGGATCGAGCGACGCGTTGCCGCTCTCGGCGACATCGAAGACGCCATCGCCGTCGCTGTCGAGGTCACGCACATCCGGCGTGCCGTCGCCATCGGTATCGAGCAACTTGAACGCCGAGACCCCCGAGTCCGCGAAGGTCTCGATGGAGTTGGCCAGGCCGTTCGCGCCGTACGGTCCGTCGACCATGCCGTCGAGGTTGGTGTCGGCACCGCGCTTCCCGGCCTCGATGCGATCGCTGATCCCGTCGTTGTCGCTGTCGAGATCCTGATGGTTCGGGACGCCATCGCCGTCGCTATCGAAGACGAGCCCACGCCGCTCGCACGTCCCATCGCTGTTCGTATCCTGACACGCGCTGATCTGGGGATCGAAAGCGTTCGGCACGCCATCGCCATCGGCGTCGGCGTCGGGATCGACGCCGAGCGTGTTCTCTCGCTCATCCGGGATGCCGTCGTTGTCGTCGTCGAGATCGACGTCGTCGAGCACGCCGTCCTTGTCGAGATCGGCGGGATCACCGTTGAGCGTGAACGCGATCGAGGTTGTCGTCGGATCGACATCCATGCGCGTACCGTTGCTCGACGTGCCGCAGGTGAACTGGACGATCTTGTTGAGCGGGATGCCGGCGGCGTTGAAGTTCGCCAGCGGCAACGAGAAGTCGAGGAGGTAGTCATCGTTCGCCGAGAACACGGCCGAGTTGGTCGGTGGGTTCGCGATGATCCTCGTGATCCGCGTGTTGCCACCGACCGCCGTGGTCGAGACGTAGGGAGTCCCGGAGAAGGGTGGATCCGGAGGCTGGACATTGCTGAGGTCGGTCTCCGCAACATCGTTCAACCCGGACCCGACGGTGGTGTTCTTGAGGAAATGGATCTCGCTGGTCCCGATGCCTTCGATCGAGATCATGTACTCGTAGGACGCGAGGTTCCCGTCGGTGTCGATGATGACGGACCAGCCGAAGGGGGCCACGCTCGAGGCCTGCGCGGGGCTGTCGTTGAGGCGCAGGCGCGCGAAGAAGTCGATCCCATCCGTGTAGACCTGGCACGCGGGCCGGGCCGCGTCGCCGACGATGTCCCGGCCGTTGTTGCCGCCATCACCGGCAGGGTCCACGCTGACAACCGTGATCCAGGCAGAGTCAGCAGGGAAGGTGCTCGCCTGTTCGAGCTCCCGGAGCTCCGGGCCGGGTTCCGCACATGCCGCTACGGTCAAGACCAGCAGGCTTCGTCGAGCGCGGAGGAGCGGCATGATCGAGGTATCGACCGCACGCACCGTTTCGAGAGTCGTTGCGAAAGAAAAGCCAACGTACTGCCGCACCTACGAGTAACGCTGGGCCGGTGCGGCGCACGTCGGCCCACATCCAACGACTGCGCTCACACCGCGAGCGGGACGCTGTCGACGCTGACGTCGAACGCGGGGTGCTGCGCGACGCGGACGTTGGCGGCGGTGAGGTCCTCGACCGTGTCGATCTCGCTCGCGTACATCGAGCCGATGTCCATGCCGTAGAGGGTGGTGCCCTCGTCGACGAGCTGCTGGAAGGCGGCCTCGTAGTACTCGTCGACGAGGCCGAGCTCGCGGACGCGATGATGGAGGGCGGCGAACAGGCGGCGCGAGGTCGCGGCGGAGAACAGCGCGATGCCGACGGACTCGCCCATCGCGGAGCGCACCGGGACGTGCTTGCCGATCGCGAGCACGCGATCCTGGTTGTCGGCGGTGACCTTGACCTCCTCGAGGCCGAGCTCGCCGACCGAGCGCACGGCGAGGCAGTCGGGGCCTCGATCGACGAGCCCCTCGAGGACGTCGACGTCGAACACGACATCGTCGTCGAGCAGCATGAACGCGTGGCCCTCGACGTGCGGGCGCGCGAGCAGCAGCGAGGTCGAGTTGTTGGTCGTGCGGTACTCGGCGTTGCTGACGAACGTGATGTCGAGGTCGGGGAACCAGCTCGTCACCGCGGCCTGGATCAGGTGCTCGAGGTAGCCGGTGCAGATCACGAACTGGTCGAAGCCGACCCGCATCAGGTTCGTCATCGTGCGGCGCAGCAGCGGGACGCCGCCGACCGGCAGGAGCGTCTTTGGCAGCTCATCCGTGTACGGACGCAGCCGGGAGGCTGCACCGGCGGCGAGGATGACGGCCTTCACACCTCATCGGGGTGCAAGTCGCATGCACGCGAAACTACAGGCACTTACCGGGGTGATCTGTCGAACTTTCACCACTCGGCTTTCGTGCACGCGGATCTGGTTGATGAAATCCTGTCACCCGGGCTTTCGCTGATTGCCCGAGTTTCACGATGCTTGGCCAGTGCAGAGCGGGCACGTATAGACGATGGCGGTGACGCAGCTCGATGCCATCGTCCTCGCGGGTGACGCCCGGTCGCGCGTCAAGATCGCGGGGCTCGAGCTCCGCGAGCGCGCGGTCCGGTCGGCGCGTCGCGTCGGCGCGACCCGGGTGCTCGTCCTCGAGGACGGCGGCGAGGACCTCGTGAACTGGCGCGCGGGCAGCACGCGGCCGCTCCTCGTGATCCGCGCCGACCAGCTCGTGCATCCGCCGCTCGTCGCGCCGCTCGTCGCCGCCGCGCCCGCCGATGGCGTCGCGATCGCGGTCGGGCCCGATGACGCCTATGCCGGCGCGCTGCTCGCCGCCGGAT
>JALZOI010000263.1 GCA_030857245.1 Myxococcota bacterium | reverse complement strand
GCCCGCTAGGCGGCGCGGATGCGGCCGGTGCGCTTCGCCTCGGCCCGCAGCGCGGCGGCTCGCGCGTTCATCGTGCGCTCCTCGGCGTCGTCATTGTGGTCGTAGCCGAGCAGGTGGCAGAGCCCGTGGGAGGCCAGGTGCAGGAGCTCGGCATGGAGCCCTCGCCGGGCCTGGCGGCGGGCGGTGTCGACCGAGATGATGACGTCCCCCAGCAGCTCGGGGTGGAGCTCTCCCGTACGCGGCGCTTCGGCCCCGACGGCCTCGCGCTGCGCGAAGGCGAGGACGTCGGTCGGCTTGTCCTTGCCGCGGTAGTCGCGGTTGAGGACCCGGATCTCGCGGTCCGTGGTGAGCCGCAGGCTGACCTCGAAGTCCTTGCGGCCGTCCGTGCGCGCCGCGGCTCGCACCATGCGGGCGACCTCCGCCTCGAGGCGGCGGCGGAGCGGGGCCGCGAGCGCCACCGTGTCGTCGACGCTGACGTCCAGCGTCACGAGCCGTCGCGCTGGGTCAGCGCCCACACGCGCGCGCCGACGAACACGTCGAACAGCTCGCCGTCGAGCTGCCCGCGCTTGACGTCGGACGCGAGGATATCGAGGGCCTTCTCCATCGGCATCGCCTTCTTGTAGGGACGATCGTTGGCGGTCAGCGCGTCGTAGATGTCGGTGATCGCCATCATCCGCGAGGGGATCGGGATGGCCTCGCCGCGCAGCTGCCTGGGATAGCCGGTGCCGTCGAGCTTCTCGTGGTGCGAGCCGGCGATCGTCGGGACGTCGCGCAGCGTGCGGCTCCACGGGATCTTGCAGAGGAAGGTGAACGAGTGCACGACGTGGCTGTTGATCTCGAGGCGCTCCTGCTCGGTCAGCGATCCGCGGCGGATCTGCAGCGAGCACGCCTCCTCGGCCAGCAGGTATGGCCCGACGGCGCCCGCCTCGTCCTGGAACGTCATGGCCGCGATCTCGGCGATCCGCTCGAAGCTGCCCTGCTCGAGCACCGACGGCTCGTTCGAGCTCAGGATGAACTTGATGATCTCGTCGAGCTCGGTGACCTTGCCGATGATGTCGCGATCGACCGCGGCGAGCTGCTCGCCGACCTGGTCACGGGTCGACTCGGTGAGGTAGCGGACCTTCGACTCGAGGCCCTCGATCTTGTAGCCCCGCTTGATCAGCTGGAAGCGCTGCAGGATCAGCTCGCGCTCGTGCTCGTAGAGCTTCTTCGCCTTGACGAGGACGTGCTCGCGGACCCCGACCTTGCCGAAGTCGTGGAGCAGCGACGCGTACTCGATCTGCTTGAGGTCGTCGTCCGAGAACCGGACCTCGCGGTAGTGGCCGCTCTCGGCGCGATTGACCGCCTTCGCGAGCCCGCCCGTGAGCGTGGCGACGCGCTCGGAGTGCCCGGACGTCGTCGGGTCGCGCGACTCGATCGCGCTGACCGCCGCCTTCACGAAGCCGTCGAACAGCGTCTTGACCTCCTCGTAGAGGAGGACGTTCTCGAGCGCGATGCCGGCCTGCGATGCGAGCGTCGAGACGTAGGCCTCGGAGACCTCGTCGAACGTGACGACGCCGTTGTCGAAGTCGCTCGGCAGGTCGAGCTGGATCCAGCCCTTGCCGCGCTTGTTGATCAGCTGGATCACCCCGATCACGTCGGCGCGCGCCGAGATCATCGGCACCGCGAGCACCGAGCGCGTCTGGTAGCGATGCGTGTCGTCGAACGTGCGGTCGTGGATGAAGCCCCACGGGTTGTTGCCGGTGCCGGGCGCGTCGAGCGAGTACAGGTCGGGGACGTTGATGCGTTCGCCGGACAGCACGCACTGGCCCGCGATCGAGGTCGCCGAGACCTTCATCGTGAACTTGCTATCGGGCAGCGTGCGGCTGTCGTTCTGCGAGACGGCGAACCGCAGGGTGCGATTGGCGATCTCCGCGTCGTGACCCTCGACGAAGTACACCGAGCCGGCATCGGCGTTGGTGACCTCGCACGCGCGCCGCAGGATGATCGCGAGCAGCGACTGGATGTCGCGCTCCTGCGACAGCGCCCGACCGATCGAGATCAGCAGGTCGTTCTCGTACCGCGACCGCTCGAGCTCGAGCTCGAGGCTCGCGCCCGCCATGCGCTGGGCGATCGCGTCGGCGCGCTCGCGCAGCGCCATCAGCATGCGGGCCATGCCCACGGGGGCGCCGAGCGCGGTGAGGTCGCAGTCGCCCGGCAACGTATCGAGGCGGGCCGCTTCGATCTGCTCGTCGCTGCCGACCACGATCAGGCCGTAGTTGCCGGAGCGCGCGCGCACGAGGTGCGGCCGCAGCAGCTCGGCGCTCTGCCAGACCTCGGGCCACGCCAGCACCAGCATCACCGGCATCCGCGCCCGCTGGGCGAGCACCTCGAGCTCGATCCAGCCATCGCCCTGGCGACGCACGCGATAGCCGCTCATGCGCCGGTCGCGTGCGACCGCCGCGACCAGGTCATCCGGGCCGGCCACCACCATCGAGACCAGTCTAGCTGGTCCCGTGAACCGTGTCGCCGCGGGCGGCCGCTTCCCGGTCGCGGGCCTCGGAGCGGGCGCGGTCGCGGCCGTCGTAGGCGCGGATCAGCGCCGCGACGAGCGGGTGCCGTACCACGTCGACGTCGGTGAACTGCACCGTGCCGATCCCGCGGATGCCATCGACCAGCTCGAGGGCGTCCTTGAGGCCGCTGCGCTGACCGCGCGGCAGGTCCGTCTGGGTGACGTCCCCCGTGATCACCATCTTCGAGTCGAAGCCCATGCGGGTCAGGAACATCTTCATCTGCTCGGGCGTGGTGTTCTGCGCCTCGTCGAGGATGATGAAGGACCCCGACAGGGTGCGGCCGCGCATGAACGCGAGCGGCGCGATCTCGATCGTGTGATCGGTCAGGTAGCGGTCGAGGCGCTCGGCATCGAGCATGTCATTGAGCGCGTCGTGGAGCGGCCGCAGGTACGGGTCGATCTTCTCCTCGAGCGTGCCGGGCAGGAAGCCGAGCCGCTCGCCGGCCTCGATCGCGGGGCGCGTCAGGATCAGCCGCTTGATCTGCTTGTCGAGCAGCGCGCGCACGGCGAGGGCGACGGCGAGGTACGTCTTGCCGGTACCCGCGGGGCCGACGGCGAACACCACGTCGTTCTCGCGCACGAGGTCGACGTACTGCTTCTGGGCGGCCCCCTTCGGCGCGATCGGCCGGCCGGCGCGCGGCGTCAGGATCGTCTCGCCGAACACCGAGCGGATCGAGACCTCGCTGCCGTCATTCTGGATCAGCTTGACCGCGCGCACGACGTCGTCCGACGACAGCGGCTGCCCCGAGAGCGCCATGTCGTAGAGCTGCTCGATGGCGGTCTTCGCGTGACCCGCCGCGGCGTCATCGCCCTCGATCGTGATCTCGTTGCCGCGCAGGTTGACCTGCACACCCGCGGTGCGCTCGATCAGCTTGAGGCGGCCGTTGTTGCTCCCGCACAGCGCCTGGAGCGCCTCGGGGTCATCGAATGCGAGCTTCTCGCGGCGGATGGTCTTGGGCTGGGTCACGGGGATGGCCGGGTGTAGCGCGGGCGATCCTCCGGCCCGCTGCGACGGGCTCGTATAGCACGCCACCTGCTCACTCCAAGGTAGGGTGCGGCATGCCCGCTGTTTCACCACCCGGCGCGTCGCTGAGCCGGCTCGTCGACGTCATGGACCGCCTGCTCGCCCCGGATGGGTGTCCCTGGGATCGCGAGCAGGATCTCGAGACCCTGCGGCCGTTCCTCGTGGAGGAGACGTACGAGGTGCTCGACGCGCTGGCCCGCCAGGACGTGGCCGGCCACTGCGAGGAGCTCGGTGATCTGCTGATGCAGATCGTCTTCCAGGCCGCGCTGCGCCGCCAGGAGGGCGCGTTCGACATCGATGCCGTGGTCGCGGGGATCGCCGAGAAGCTGATCCGCCGCCACCCGCACGTGTTCGGTGATGCCCAGGGCGTGGAGACCAGCGCCCAGGTCCTCGCCCAGTGGGAGGAGATCAAGCTCGCCGAGAAGGCTGCCGCCGGCGCGAACACCAAGCGCATCCTGGGCGGCGTCAAGCCGGGCCCCGCCCTCGCCCGCGCCCAGAAGATCGGCTCGAAGGCGGCGAAGGTCGGCTTCGACTGGCCCGACTGGCAGGGCTCGTTCGCCAAGATCGACGAGGAGGTCAAGGAGGTCCGCGACGCCGTGGAGTCCGGCGACCCGGCCGCGATCCATCACGAGCTCGGCGATCTGCTGTTCGCGGTCGTGAACGTTGCTCGCAAGCTGGGGGTCGATGCGGAGAACGCGCTCGTCGACGCGACGCAGCGGTTCCAGCGTCGCTTCGAGTTCGTCGAGGATCGCCTCACCGAGCAGGGCAAGGCGCCGCAGAGCTCGACACTCGAGGAGATGGACGCGCTGTGGAACGACGCGAAGCGCGGCGAGTCGTGATCCCCGACTCTCTCTGCCGACCGACGGCGTCTCCATGGCAGCTGTGAGAGGTCCGTCATCAAGCAGATATAAGAGTGATGCTTTTTTGTGCAGCCACGATCGAGTGGGTGCGATCTCAGTGACATGCCCGCGCTGGACCTCCGTCGGTCCGCAAGTTATCCACATGGGACCCCGCGTACTCCCGTATCGCTGCGATTTTCCGAGCAAGATTCGGAGGCCGGGTCACCCGATGCGGTTTGATCTCCACCGGCTGCCGCGTCACCGACGGGGGCACGGAAAGCCGATCGTGCAAGTCCCCGAGGTGCTTGACACCCGGGAGCCAGCGGGTTACACGCACCCTCCTTCAGGAGAACCCACGTGGCCAATATCCGCTCGGCCGAGAAACAGAACCGCAAGATGATCAAGAATCGCGCGCGCAATCGCGCCGCGATGGCAGCGCTGCGTACTGCGGTGAAGAAGGCCCGGATGGCCATCGACACCAAGACGGGCGATGCCGCCAAGCTGGTCAAGAACGCCGTGTCGATCATCGACGGGGCTGTGACCAAGGGCATCTTGAAGCGCGGTACTGCTTCTCGTTACGTCTCGCGCCTTTCGACCCGCAAGATCAACACCCCCACGCCGACGCCGTAAGGCGCCTGCGTTCACCGTCGCCGCCGTCGGATCACCGACGCGGCGACGTCACTTTGTTTCGTTCGCGCGTGATGGGTCGGCTCGCCGCGCAAGCGACCGGCTCGATCGCGACTGCGCGTGCGCCGCACGCTCCCCGCCTGCGGGGTGACGGTCAGTTCTCGTCGTCGGCGGTCGCCGCAGGCTCGCTGCCGTCGGAGGCCGCGGTGATCGCGTACTTGCGCAGCAGCTTGTGCAGGTACTTGCGATCCATGTCGGCATCCCGCGCCGCCTTGGAGATGTTGCCGTCGGCGCGCCGGATCAGCCAGCTCAGGTAGCGGCGCTCGAACAGCTCGTTCCACTTCTCCTTGGTGTCGCGGAACGACAGGTCGGGCTCGAACTCGATGCCGTCGCGGAGCTGGGCGCCGCGCACGGTAGGGTCCGGCGCGCCGAGGGGCGCGACCAGCATGCCGGGATCGGTACCGAGGGCGAGCGCTCGCTCGATCACGTTGCGGAGCTCGCGGACGTTGCCCGGCCAGTCATGGGCCATCAGCGCGGCGCGCGTCCCGTCGGAGAGCTCGACGGCGGTGCCGGGGGCCAGCTTGAGCAGCAGGTGATCGATGAGCAGCGGGATGTCCTCGCGGCGTTCGCGCAGCGGCGGCGCGGTGATCGGGACGACGTTGAGCCGGAAGTAGAGATCCTCGCGGAACTTGCCCTTCTCGACCTCGGACCGCAGGTCCTTGCGGGTCGCCGCGATCACCCGGAGGTCGACCTTGATCGTCTTCGTGCCGCCGACCCGGCGGAGCTCGCGCTGCTCGAGGACGCGCAGCAGCTTGGGCTGGAGGTCGAGCGAGAGCTCGCCGAGCTCGTCGAGGAAGACCGTGCCGCCGCTCGCCAGCTCGAACGCTCCCTGGCGTGACGTCACGGCGCCGGTGAACGCGCCCTTCTCGTGGCCGAACAGCTCGCTCTCGATCAGCGTGCCGGCCACCGCGCCACAGTCGACGACGATGAACGGGGCGCCGCCGCGGGGCGACAGCTGGTGCAGCGTGCGAGCGATCATGTCCTTGCCGGTGCCGGTCTCGCCCTCGATCAGCACGGTGGCGTCGGTGGGCGCGATCTTCTCGACCAGTCCGAAGATCTCGCGCATCGCGGCCGACGTGCCGACCATCTCGCCGAGTTGCTCCTTCTCGCTCGGGAGGATCTCGATGCGCTCCTCGAACGGCGTGAACTTGAGCTCGCACGAGCCCGCGCGGATCACCGAGCCGCTGCGCAGGTAGGCCTCCTTGACCTCGGCGCCGTCGAGGAATGTCCCGTTCGTGCTCTTGAGGTCGCGGACGAGGTAGCCCTTCGCGTCGCGCGTGATCTCGAAGTGGACGCGAGACACGGTCTCGTCGTCGAGGTGGAGGTCGTTCTCCGGCGCCTTGCCGACGCGGAACAGATCGCCGGCGATCACGAACTCGGTGCCGCGCTGCGCGCCCTTGATGACGACCAGCTTGCACCGACGAAGATTGACCGTCGCCGGCGTTCCCTCGCGCCGGATCCGCGTCCCGGTCAAGTGCTCCATCCGCGCAAAGCGTACCGCGATCATGCGCAGCCGTCGCGTCCGTGGCCGCTCGCGCGCGCATCCGCCGACGGGTAGCGGCTGGCTTGTTTGACCTCTCCAACGAGAGTACCTTCCGTGAAAGTGCTGCGTTCGTCCGGGGGGCTGCTGGCAAGCACGGCACTGGTGTGTGCTGTCGCCACGCCCGTGCGCGCCCAGCCGGCGCGACCGCCGGCCACCGCCGCCGCCATCACCGCACCGACGACGCCGGGCCCGGCGAGGCCGTCCGATGCGCCCCTGCCCTCGTGCCTCGATCAGACGATCAGCGACCAGCTCGGTGCCGAGCTGAAGCCGCGCGGCGTCCAGAAGCGCGACTTCGCGAAGAGCAAGAAGATCGTCGTGGTCGGGCGCGGCGGGCTCTACGGCGGGGATCTCACCTCGTCGAGCTGGATCGCCGGCGGGTCGCTCGGGTTCTTCGTCACCGAGGACTTCGGGATCGAGGCATCGTTCGACATCACGCCGCTGACGCTCGACCTCGACTCGCCGCTCGACCGGTTCTTCGGCGACAACCGGTTCGAGCCCGGCACCGCCTACGTCGGCCTCGCGAACCTCGTGTGGTCGCCGATCCACGCGAAGCTCAAGATGGGCGGCGGCATCGTTCACGCCGATCTCCTGCTGTTCGCCGGCGGCGGCCGGATGTTCCACGACGCCGTGCAGGGCCTCGCGTTCGACGCTGGCTTCGCCCTCGACATGTTCGTCAGCAAGGTCGTGACGATCCGCCTCGACGCGCGCGACTTGATGGCCGTGCAGGAGATCGCCGGCGAGACCCGCTACACCAACAACCTGATCGCGACCGCCGGGATCGTGCTGTGGCTGCCGTCGGGATTGTGATGTCCGCGTGCCGCCATGCCCTGCTCCTCGCCGCGGCGCTCGCGGCGCTCCCAGCGGTCGGTCACGCCGACGAGGGTGATCGCGACGCCCGCCGCGAGGTCGCCGCCGCCGATCCAGCCCCCGCCCCCGAGGCCGCCGCCGACCTGCCCCCGTCGAGCACGACCGGCATGTGCATCGACCAGGAGATCGCCGACCGGCTCGCGATCAAGCGGAAGCGACGTGGTGCGGTCGACCGGCTGTTCGTCAAGCAGGGGCGCCACGAGCTCAGCGTCGGTGGCGGCTACTACGCGAGTGACCTGCTCTCCGGCACGTACCTCGTGAGCGGCTCGTACACGTATCACATGACCGACGAGACCGCGGTCGAGTTCTCGGGGGCGTACACCCACGCGAACGCCGACATCATCCGCGCGCTCGAGGACAAGCGCGGCGTCGTGCTGACCGAGACCTACGCCCGGATGATCTTCGCGGAGTCGCTGCTCGTGTGGAGCCCGGTGTACGGCAAGCTGCGACTCGGCGGCTCGGTCGTCCACTTCGACCTCCACGCCGACATCGGCGTCGGGGTGATCGACTCCAAGACGAGCCGCGGCGCTTCGGGCGTCCTCGGCTTCGGCATGAGACTCTTCCTGGGCCAGGCGGCCGCCGTCCGGATCGACGCGCGCAACCGAACCTTCCGCCAGGAGCTCCTCGACGAGCGCTTCCTCGTCAACGACCTCGCGATCACGGCGAGCCTCTCGCTGTTCCTGCCCTTCAGCAACTGACCACGGCGCGGTGAGGCCGTCCGTTCCAACTTCGATTTTTACGTGGGAGAACGTCGATGCGTACGCCCGGTCGCCTGTCCATCCTCGCCTTGCTCGCGCTGCTGCCGGCGATCGCCGATGCGGCGCCGCGCACCAAGAAGAAGTCCAAGCGCGGCGGCAAGGCGGCGAAGGCGGTCGAGCCCGATCCCGAGCCGGCGCCGACGCCGGACCCGGTCGTCACGCCCACCGATCCGTCCAAGCCGAGCGTCACCCCGGCGACCGTCCCGATCCCGTCGAGCCCGGCGGCCGGGAGCCCGGCGACCCCGACTCCCGGCGCGAGCACCAGCACCACGCCCGGCGCTAGCCCGCCCTCGGAGCCGAAGCCGGCCGGGAGCAGCGACGCCGCGGCCAGCGAGCCCGACGTCGACACGCTGCGGCAGGAGTACCTCGCCCTGCGCGACGAGCTGTTCAAGTCGCGCGCCCGCGCGAGCACGGTGGCGAGCGCGCTGTACTCGACGCGGGTCCAGGTCAAGCTGACGTACACGACGGGCCGGTTCTACAACCCGGCGAAGGCGACGATCCGGCTCGACGGCGCGAGCGTCTACGAGAACGCGACCGGCGCGATCGCCGCCGATGACGGGATCCGGTTCGACGGCTACGTCGCGCCCGGCCGCCACGTGCTGACGTTCCGGGTCGAGGCGACGGGCAAGGACGACGACACGTTCACCTCCGTCACCGAGACGCAGATCGTCGTCAAGGCAGTGCCCGGCAAGGACCTCATCGTCGCCGCCAAGGCGAAGGACACCGGCGACATCGCCTACGAGTGGAAGCGCAAGGAGAAGGGCAGCTACGGCCTCGGCATCGACGTGGCGGTCAAGACCGCCGCGCGGGCCGACGGAGCCAAGCCGTGAGGCGCGCGCTCGCCGCCGCCCTGGCGCTCGCGCTGCCGGTCGC
>JALZOI010000889.1 GCA_030857245.1 Myxococcota bacterium | reverse complement strand
GCTCGTGCTCGCGCTCGCGGCGATGCTGCCGACGCTGGTCGTCGGCTGGCTCGCGATCGGACGCGCGCGGGCGGATGTCGAGCGCGAGGTCGAGCGGGGCGCGCTGGCGCACATCCGCGCGCTCGGGGCGGCCCTCGACGGCACCCTCCAGAGTACCCGGCGCACCGTCGAGCTCGCGGCCGCGACGTGGGCCGACGAGCCCGATGACGTCCGCAAGGCGCAGCTGTTGATCAAGCGGCTCCGCCGTGACGTGCCGATCGTGTCGGCGCTGTCGATCCTCGATCCGGAGGGCGAGCTGCGCTACGGCGATCCGGTCCCGAAGGGCGTCGACGTCGGCTCGCACAGCTTCGGCGGCTACATCGGCGAGGCGCAACACGCCCGCGCCACTCCGTCACGCGGGGAAGGTCACGGCCGCACCGTCGTCCACCTCGTCGTCCAGGCCCGCGGGCGCACCGGCGAGCTGATGGGCGTGTTCGTCGCCAGCCTCGATCTCGGCTTCGTGCGCGACTTGATCGCGGCGGCGCGGCTCGGCGCCGGCGCGCGCGTGGTCGTCGTCGATGGTGCCGGCATCCCGGTCGCGTCGAGCGACGAGCTGCGCGGCGTCCCGAGCGAGGCGTGGTCGGCGGCGGCGCAGTCGCTCGCCGGCAAGGACCCGGCGGTCGATCGCGCGCTCGCGTCGTCGGTCGAGGGCACGCTCGCCGCGAACGGCTGGGTCAGTGCGTACCGCAACCTGTCGAGCTACCAGACGCTGCGCGGCGTGCGCTGGGCGATCCTGCACCAGCAGCCGGAGGCCCAGGCGTATGCGCTCGCGCGCCAGACCACGCGCGACACGCTGATCATCGGCGGCTTCGCGCTCGCGATCGCACTCGCGCTCGGCGGCTACTTCGCGACCCGGCTGACCCGTCCGCTCGCCGCCCTCGCGCGCCACGCCGACGCGATCGCCGCGGGCAGCGCTGACGCCGGGCCGCCGGTCGTGGGCCCCGGCGAGATCGGCGTGCTCGCGCAGCGGATCGACGAGATGGCGCGCCGGATCGCGGAGCGTACGGAGCTCCAGGCGGCCCTCGCGCGCGGCGACCGCCTCGCGTCGGTTGGTGTGATGTCCGCGCAGGTCGCGCACGAGATCAACAATCCGCTGACGACCGTGCTCGGCTACGCCAAGCTGCTGCAGGAGGACAAGCCCGAGGGTCACCCCGACCGCAGCGCGCTCGAGCTGATCGCGAGCGAGGCCGAGCGGATGAAGAGCATCGTCGGTGGCCTGCTCGAGTACGCGCGGACGCCGCGGCACAGCGAGCAGCAGGTGAAGACGCCGGCCGGCGGCGTCGCGCGCGAAGCGCTGCCGAGCTGCGATCCGGCGACGGTGATCCGGCACGTCACCGCGCTCCTCGGGCCGCAGCTCAAGAAGGCGCGCGCCACGCTCGTCACCGAGGTCGAGACGACGACCGCCGTCACGATCGACGCGCACGCGCTCCAGCAGGTGCTCGTCAACCTCGTGCAGAACGCCGCCCAGGCGCTCGAAGCCGCCGGCACGATCACGCTCGGCACCCGGCCGGCCCCGGGTGGCATCGCGACGCTGATCACCGTCGCCGACGAGGGCCCCGGCGTGCCCGCCGCCGACCGCGCCAAGGTGTTCGACCCGTTCTTCACGACGAAGGCCGCGGGCGTCGGCACCGGCCTGGGCCTCGCCGTCTGCAAGCATCTCGTGGCGACCGCGGGCGGCTCGATCGAGGTCACCGACGGCCCACACGGTCGTGGCGCCGAGTTTCGGGTCGTGATACCCAACGCGGTGTGAGCACGATCCTCGTCGTCGACGACGAACGCGGCATCCGGTCGCTGTGCAGCGACGTGCTCGGCCGCGCGGGCTACGAGGTCGAGGCGGTGGACTCCGCGGCCGGCGCGCTCGCCGCGGCATCGCGTCGGCGGTTCGACCTCATCCTGTGCGACATCAACCTGCCCGATCAGGATGGCGTGTCGATCCTGCCGCGGCTGCTGGGCGGCGAGCAGCCGCCGGCCGTGCTGCTGATGACCGCGTACCCGTCGATCGACACCGCGGTGCGCGGGATGAAGCTCGGCGCGCGCGACTACATCGGCAAGCCATTCTCGCCCGACGAGCTCCGGCTGGTCGTCCGGCGCGCGCTCGACGAGGACGAGCTCAAGCGCGCGCACGGCGAGCTCACGAAGCGGCTCGCGTACGGCTCGATGATCGGCGAGTCCGCCGCGATGCAGCAGCTCCGCGCGACGATCGACAAGGTCGCGCAGTCCGACGCGACCGTGCTGATCACCGGCGAGAGCGGCACCGGCAAGGAGCTGGTCGCGCGCGCCCTCCACTTCGCGGGTCGCCGCGCCGGCCGCGCGTTCATGCCGGTCAACTGCGGCGCGCTCGTCGGCACGCTGCTCGACAGCGAGCTGTTCGGCCACACGCGCGGCGCGTTCACCGGGGCCGACACCGCGAAGCGCGGGCTGTTCCTCGCCGCCGATACCGGCACGCTGTTCCTCGACGAGATCGGCGAGCTGCCGATGGAGCTCCAGCCCAAGCTGCTGCGTGCGCTGCAGGACGGCGAGGTCAAGCCCGTCGGCGGCACCGCGTCGATCCGCGTCGACGTCCGCGTGGTCGCGGCGACGAACCGCGCGCTCGACGAGGGCATCAAGCACGGCACGTTCCGCGAGGACCTGTTCTACCGGCTCGCCGTCATCACGATCGACGTGCCGGCGCTGCGCAACCGCCCCGGGGACATCCCCCTGCTCGCGCGCCACTTCGCCGATCAGGCCGCGCTCCGCGCCGAGCGCGGC
>JALZOI010000262.1 GCA_030857245.1 Myxococcota bacterium | reverse complement strand
GCCTCGGCCTGCTCGCGCTTCGCCTCGGCCTCGGCGCGCCGGCGCTCCTCCGCCTGCGCGGCCCGGCTCTTCGTCGCGGCGGCCTTCGCGTCATCCGTGTCATCCGCGTCGTCGGCGGTCGCCTTTGCCTTCGCCTTCGCGGCGTTCGTCTTGCGGCGCTGGGCGAGCTCGTCACCGGCGCTGTCGACGGCGCCGTCATCGGCGCCGTCATCAACGACCTCCGCGACCTCCGCGTCCGCCGCTGCCCCGATGCCGATGGCCCCGAAGCCCGGCGGGTCGCGATCGGCCCCGAGGGCGCCGGGCGGATCTGGATCCCAGCCGCCGGTCGCGGCCAGCGCGGCGAGGGTGGTGGTGACCTTGCGGAGCGTCGCCTCGGTGCTCGCGTGGCCGGCGTCGGCCAGGATGCGAGTCGCGCGGGCGCGCAGCTTCGCGATCGCCTCGCGGTGCGCGGCGGTGGCGGCCAGCTCGCCGGAGCGCAGCCGTTCGGCGGTCTCGAAGAGCTCGTCGAAGGCGTCGCGCGCGTGCCACCACAGCTGGTTGACGGTCCACGCCGAGATCGGCGGCCGCGGGAGCTTCGCGAGCTTCGTGGCGCCGGTCGGATCGCCGGCGACCTTCCGCTCCCCCGCGAGCCGCTTGCGCTCCGCGATGAACGAAGCGTGCGGCGCCTGGTGCAGCTCGGCGACCGCATCGTCGTAGCTCGTGGCCATGCTCGCATCGTAGCGGATCGAGCGCGCACGCACGGTCACCGAGCCCCCGCGTGGGGCCGTCGTTTGATGCGGTCAGCGGGTGCGGACGCGGCGCATGCCCTCGACGAACGACAGCAGGGCGCCGAGGGCGGCGACCCCGATCCCGATCCGCTTCAGGTACCTGCGCTTGCTCCGGGTGGGCGCCATGCCGGGCGGGCACACGGTCGTATCCGAGGGTGCCGCGTGACTGGAGCCCCAGGCCGGGGGATCACTCGCGGGGAAGGACTCGTCGCTCGCCTGCTCGACCTCGTCCCAGTCCGGGTTGTTCGTGGGAGTGTTCATGGTCCACCGAGGTTGCAGCGTTCATGCCGCTGGCAATCACGCGTGACGCAGCCGACGGACGCCCCACCGCGCCAGCAACAGCACGCCGAGCGCTCCGAGCACCTTGCCGATCGGCGCGAAGCTCGGGGCCGGAGTCCGCGCGGGACCCGCCGCCGGCAGGAACGAGCCGGGGGTCGGGGTACGTTGCGTGATCTCGTCCTCGAGGTCGTCGGCGATCTCGTCCCACTCGATCACGAGCGCGACGTAGTCCGGACCGTCGAGGCTGGGATCCTCGTCCGGGCGGTTCCGCGGGTTCTGCATGCGAACACCTGGAGCAACGTGCATGCCGGGGCATACGCCCGAGGCATCACCTTTACTTTCCGGGAGATGCGGGCATGCTCAGCAAATGGCTGATGTGCCCGTCAGCGTCGGCTCCGCAGGTCGCGCGCCCGTGATCGCCGTCGCCTTCGCGGTCACCGCCCTCGTCACCGTCGCCGTGGCCGTCGTCGTCGTGATGTCGCGCGGCACCTCGACGGCGACCACCGCCGGCGCGCCGGGCCGTTCGCTCGAAGCAGCACACCGTGGCCGCAGGCGACGTCCTCAAGCTCAAGCGCGACGTGCTGGTGAAGGCGCTCGACGCGCGCGGCGAGCTCGTCGGCGTCACCGTCAAGGATGCGGCGCTGCGCGATCGGCTCGGGCTGCGAGCCGACGACGTCATCACCGCGATCTCGGGACGCGCGATCACGCGCGAGCACGACGTCTATGATGCCGTGCTCGGCACGAGCATGCTGGATGCGTCCGCGGTCTACGTGGATCTGCGGCGTGCGGGGACGTCGCTGCTCGTGCGGTGGCAGCTCGACGGCGAGCTGCGCGCCCGGCGCGACCCCGGGCGCGCACGCGCGAGCGCCCGCCCGGGCCTGTTCACGAGCGGCTCGTCACCCTTTTCGCCCTCGCCGTGATCGGCGGCATCGAAGAAGCTCCCGTGATCACGGTGAGGTAGCGCCGGGGATCGTCTCGGATGGGACGTGTGGGCGGGCGCCGGCTGGCCAACGCATCAGTCTGGCCTGATACTGAACAGGTGTTCCCATGACGCCGATCGGCCCCGATGAGCGATGACCTTCGCGAGTTCCTCGCCCAGGCCCGCGGTGGCAGCGGGCTCGTCGCGACCGCGCGCGTGATGTCGCTCGATGAGCTGCGCGCGCGGCGCGGCGCGCTCGAGGAGGTCACGGAGCCGTGGGGCCTCGCCGCGCTGCGCGGTCGCCTCGTGGAGCTGTCGGCGCGCGGCGCGACGGCGACGCTGACCGCCGCGACCGAGCTCGTGCTCGAAGCGCAGACGGCCGGCGAGCCGGTGGTGTGGATCATGCTCGCGAACGGCACGTTCTATCCGCCCGATGTCGCGGAGAGCGGCGTCGATCTCGCGGCGCTCGTGATCGTGCGCGCGCTCGATGCGACCGGCGCCGCCCGCGCGGCGGAGCGGCTGCTGCGCTCGGGCGCGTTCGGGCTGGTCGTCATGGACCTCGCGGGGTTGCTGCCCGGCGTGCGGGACACCCACAACATCACGATGGCGCACCAGGGTCGGCTCGTCACGCTCGCGCAGGCGCACGACGCCGCCGTCGTGTGCATCACCGACAAGCCCGAGGACACCGCCTCGCTCGGCTCGCTGGTGTCGCTGCGCACCGAGGCACTGCGGAGCCGGCCATCGGGATCGCGCGACTTCGAGCTCACGCTGCGCGCGATCAAGGACAAGCGCCGCGGTCCGGGCTGGACGCGCAAGCGGATCGTGCGCGGGCCCGCCGGGCTCTGATCCGGCGCGCGACGACGTCGTGGTCAGGCTGTCCGCTTTGCGGACAATCCACGTCGCGCAAGTTTTTGACGTGATCCGATCGCGCACCGCTCCTGTCTTGATCACGCTTCAACTGACTGACAGCCGCGAGGAGTCAGACAGCGAATCCTCGTCGAGAAATGAACCGATGCAGCCCCTGATGTCGGTCTGGTACTCGCTGTCGGCAGTGTGGGTTTGAAGGCTGCAAACGGCGGTGAGCAAAAGCGGGTTCACCCGAACCGCCCGCACTCGCAAGTCACCGAGCTGTAACGGACTTTCATTCGCCTACACCAGCGTGGACGTAGTTGGCACCTTCGATGCTCAAGGCGATCGTCATGCGGAACCTTCGTATCGTGCTCGCGGCCCTCGCCGCGCTCTCACTCGCTCCAGCCTGCTCGGTGGATGACAGCGTCACCGTGGACGACGACACCGAACGTCCTGGGCTCGATGATGACTTCGCGCGCGCCGCGCGCACCTCCGGTGTCCCGGCGGATCTCCTCAAGGCCGTCGCGTTCGTCGAGACCCAGTGGCAGATGGTCGATGGTCACGACGAGCACGAGGGTCGCCCGGCGGGCGCTGGCGTGTTCGCGCTGTGGGGCGACAACCTCACCGCCGGTGCTGCCGCCGCGCAGGTCGATCCCGAGGTCGCGCGCCTCGACGTCACCGCCAACATCGCCGCCGGCGCGGCGCGCCTCGCCGAGCTCGCGGACGCGAGCGGCATCGATCGCGAGGATCTGACGGCGTGGACGCCGGCGCTGCTCGTGTTCTCGCAGAGCCCCGAGCCGGAGAGCCAGTACGCGTACGCCGAGGACGTCCTCAACACGCTCGCCACCGGCGCGAGCTCGACCGGCGAGGACGGCGTCGTCATCGCCTCGATCGAGCCCCACACCGACATCGAAGTGACCGGTGCCGGCCTGCCGCGCGGGACCGCCGACTACCCGGCATCGGTCTGGCGGCCGTCGCCCAACTTCAACAGCCGCAACGGCAGCGCGGTCAGCCTCGTCGTGATCCACACGTGCGAAGGCAACTACGCCGGCTGCTGGGGCTGGCTGAAGAACTCCGCGGCCGGCGCGAGCGCGCACTACGTCATCAAGGAGAACGGCGCCGAGACCACGCAGCTCGTTCGCGAGGCGAGCCGTGCCTGGCACGTGTCCGCTGACTACGCGTGCTCGCGCGCGGGTAACGCGCAGTGTGGCCGCAACGGGCAGTCGACCAACAACTTCTCGGTGGGCATCGAGCACGCCGGCTTCGCATCGCAGTCGTCGTTCTCGACCGGTCAGATCGAGGCCTCGGCGAAGCTGACGTGTGACATCACGCGGAGCCACGGTGTCCCGCGCGATCGCAACCACATCGTCGCGCACGGCCAGCTCCAGCCGTGGAACCGCACGGATCCGGGCAAGAACTGGCCGTGGAGCCACTACATCGACCGCGTCCGCGCGCACTGCGGTGAGGGTGGCGGCGGCGGTGGCGGCGGCGGCGGCAGCGGCGGCGGCGGCGGCATCATCATCGACAGCAACAACGCCAACAACAACAAGGCGGTCGCCAAGATCGAGCTCGCGGGCTCGTGGTCGTCGACGGCGGGCACCCCGGGCTACTACGGCACGGGCTACTGGTTCGCGAACACCCAGGAGACCTCGGCGCCGGCGTCGTTCTGGTTCTACATGCCGGCCGCGGGCTCGCGCACCATCGACGCGTGGTGGACGTCGGGCACGAACCGCGCGACCGCGGCGCCGTACGTCGCGTACAACGCGGGCGGCGGCGAAGTCGGTCGTCGCGTGGTCAACCAGCAGGGCAGCGGCAGCCAGTGGGTTACGCTCGGCACGTGGAACTTCTCGGCCGGCTGGAACCGCGTCGCGCTGTCGCGCTGGGCGCCGGCGGGTCAGGTCGTGATCGCGGACGCCGTCCGCGTCCGCTAAGGTCCACGCGCTTGCAGACCGCGACGTCCACTGACGTGACGGTCCCGAGCCTGCGGAAGCGAGCGACGATCCTCGGGATCGCGCTCGCTTCGGTCGTTTCGGGTGCCGCGTGCAAGAGCGAGTCGCGACCCGCGTCGTCGACGGGGACCGGGGCGCCGGCAGGCAGCGCGGGCAGCGCGGGCAGCGCGGCGAGCTCCTCCGGCCACGCGGGCCATGGCCACGGCGATGACGCCGCGCCGAGCGTGACACCCGAGGCGGCGCAGCTGCCGGGCGCGCTGTGGTTCGTCGGTTCGCGGCTCGCGCGCGTCACGGGCGGAGAGCTCGCAGCGGACTTCGCGGACGTCGGTGCCCCCGTGTACCCGTCGCGCTGGGCGCTGCCCGATGGCCGGCTCGTCGGGATCGCCTCGCGCGGTGATGGCGAGCCCGGCTCCGAGCAACTCGTGCTGATCGGGCCCGCGTCGGAGGTCACGCGGGTCGGCCCGAGCATCACGCAGGTGCGCGAGCCCGCCGTCGATCCTGCCGGTGCGTGGATCGTCTACGAGGCCAAGCTCGAGGGTCACAGCGAGCTCTACCGGCTCGACCTCGCGACGTCGAAGGTGATGCGGCTGACGACCAATCCGCAGGGCAACTTCAAGCCGGCGGTGCTCGGCAAGGACTCGATCGTGTTCGTGTCGAGCCGCGACGGCGACTCCGAGATCTATCGCGCCCGCGTCACCGGCAAGGACGTGCGGCGGCTCACCGCGTTCCACCGCGACGACTGGGATCCGACCCCGTCACCCGACGGCAAGACGATCGCGTTCGTCAGCGATCGCGAGGGCCGGCCGCGGATCTTCTTGATGGACGCCGACGGCACGCACCAGCGCCGGCTCACCGGCCGCGCGGAGGGCGTGCTCGACGAGGTGGCGCCGGTGTGGTCGCCGGATGGCAAGCGGCTCGCGTACCTGCTCGAAGGGCCCGGCCACGCGCAGCTCTGGATCCGCGAGGTCGCCGGCACCGAGGATCGCGCGATGACGCCGGCGGGCGCGCGCGACGCCGACGCCACGTTCTCGCCGGATGGTGCGTGGATCGCGGTGGCGCGGGCGACGAAGAGCGAGCACACCGAGATCTGGGCGCTCCCGGTCGCCGGTGGCCAGGCTGTCCGGGTCGCGGACGGTCGGCTGCCGCGGTGGCGTTAGCGGCTCAGAGCCGCTCGATCCAGATCGGCGCCGACCACGCCATCCGGTCGGGGCTCGGCTCCTTGATCTCGAGATAGAAGAAGCGCTCGCCGGCGGTCGGCAGCGCGACCGTGATCGAGTGCCAGGCGCCGCCCGCGACGGTCGTGCGGGCGACCTCGGTGACGGCCTCGCCGCCGAGCAGGCCGCTGTAGACGACGACCTCGAAGCTGCCGGTGTAGTTGGCGTCGCTGAGCAGCACGTCGAGCTGCGCGGAGGTCGCGCGGGTGACCAGCCGGCCCCCCATCGGCACGCGCGCGTCGGCGTAGAGCCGGACCTCGAGCTCCTCGTCCTCGCTCGCGAACACCGCGCGTTGATCGATCGCGTCGAGCAGCGCGCGCTCCGAGAGCGCCGTCGCGATCACGCCGGTGCGCGACGAGTGGCCGGTGCCCCAGTTCGCGAAGTGGTTGTCGTGGGGCGCGGTCGGCGCGGTGCGGAAGCCGTGCAGCAGGTAGTAGTCCCAGTCGGAGTGCACGCGGGTGTAGCGCTCGACGAGGCCGGTCGTCGAATCGACGGTCAGCGACGGGTTCTCCCGCTGCTCGTGCGCGATGTCGGTGCCGCGGCCGATCAGCACCTCGAACAGCCGCGCGTACGGGCGCGACGCCTGCTCGACGGCGGCGAGCGTGGTCTTCACGATCTGGCGGTCCGGCATCGCGGTGCCGGCGAGCCACGACGGGCGCACCGCCTTGAGCGGCAGGTAGTCGTCGATCCCGAAGTCGTTGAACTTCTTCTCGCGATCCGAGTTGTTGGGGATGTCGCGCAGGTTGACGTCGAAGATCTGGTCCCAGTTGCCGCCGAGCGACTCGCCCGAGCCCGAGCCCGAGCCCGAGCGGCGGAACGTGCGCGGGTGGTTGAGCTGCACGATCGGCGCGTCACCGGCGAGCTCGCGGCCGGGCAGGAACTCGTCGAACAGCAGATCGAAGCGGCCGCGCTCGAGCTTCGCGAGCTCGCGGCTGCCGAACACGTTGACGTGGTTGCCGGCGCTGTTGGTGCTCCACTCCATGCCCGCCATCGCGACGAAGCTGCCGGTCGAGTCGCGGGTCACGTCGGCCGCGACGAGCTCGAGCTGGTGGAACTGCTCGGGGAGCATGTTGGCGTTGTCGCTGGCCTCGGCCGGGGCGTCGTCGCTGGTGTGCGGCGACAGCGCGAGGAAGTCCATCCCGCCCTCGTCGCGCGCATACTCGTACGCGTAGCGCGCGGCATCGCTCGGGGTCGCGCCGACGTCGACCGGCTGCATCACGCCGGCGGGGTCCCGGCGCATCGCCTTGCCGTCGTCGAGCGCGGCGCCCGCCGCGTCCGCGGCGTAGTGCGCGTGGAGGTTGCCGAAGTACACCTGCGTCTCCTCGGCGTGCTGCTGCGCGGCGGTCTTGCCGGCGTCGAGCGAGGCGCCCGACAGCGACCACAGCCACAGCCGGTCGTAGAGCTCGCGGTACGGCCGCGCGATCCGCGGATCGCGGTAGCGGACGTAGTTCTCGTAGTTCTTGAAGAACGCGCTGGCCGACCAGTTGCCCGAGCCGTTGACGACCACACGATCGTCGATGACGACCAGCTTGTGGTGCATGAGCTGGAACAGCGCGGCGGTGCTCTGCTTGTAGCGGATCGTGCCGCCTGCCGCGAGCAGCCGGTTCCAGGCCGGGCCGGCATGTTCGGCGCGGTCGGCGAGGTTGACGATCACGCGGACGGTGACGCCGCGCTCGGCCGCCTTCGCGAGCTCCTTGACGAGGTCATCGAAGACGAGGTGGTGCATCAGCACGTCGATCGTCCTGGTGCCGCGCGCGAGCTCCTCCTTGAGCATCTTGATCGGCTCGCTGCTCGGCGCGAACTTGACCTCGGGCGTCGAGCACGCGCCGGCCTCGGTCGGCTTGCGGTCCCACATCGCGGTGAAGTGGCAGGCGAAGCCGCCGAGCAGCGGGTCGCCAGCGACGGAGCGGATGACGATCGTGCTCTCCTCGTTGATCGACATGCCGGTCGAGGACCAGTTGTTGCTGCCGGTCGCGAGCGTGAGCTCGTCGACGAGCATGAACTTGGCGTGCTGCAGCCCGGCGGGCGTGCCGCCACCCGCCACGAACCGGACGTCGACGCCGGCGGCGCGCAGCCGGGTGGCGACGGTGTCGCCCATCTCCTGACCGGCGTCCATGGCGACGCGGACGACGACGCCCCGGGTGTTCGCCCGCAGGATGGCGTCCTCGATCGCGCGCACGCTGAACGTGTAGTTCGCGATGTCGATCGTGGTGGTCGCGCCGTCGATCAGCTCGACCAGCCGCCTGGTGATCGGCGACCGCGCCGCCAGCAGCGTCTTGTCGTCGGCGGTGCAGACATCACAGAACGGCTCGGTGAGCAGGACGTCGATCACGCGGTCGGCGCCGAAGCCGTCGCCCTTGCCGTCGGTCCACGGATCCGCGGGGACATCGGTGGCGGCGCTACAAGCCGTGCCCACGAGCAGCAGCAGCCATCGGGCAAGGTTCGCGCGCATGCGCGCAAGGGCTGCACGGCATGTGCCCCGGGGCCGCCTTGCCCGCAGCGGACTTACGCCGAGCTGGCGAGTCGAGTGGCCGGCGCCGCCATCGTCCGCTGGTGGATGGTGGGCTGCTCGCTGCCTGGCGCGGAGACGCGCGGCTGCCTCATTCGCTGTGCGACCAGAAGCTCGCGATCGCGACCCGGTGTCGCGGACTCCGCTGACCGCCGTTAGCCGGGATCTTTCCGGATTAACTGGCCGATTTGACAAGCAGTTCGCGTTCGCTGAACACTGGTTCAGTGAACGTGATCGCGTGCCTCGACCTGCCGGCCTTGCCGCTCCAGCTGGTGTGGCGGCACGAGCCCACGTGGCGCGCGCATCCGGTGGTCGTGATCGACGAGGACCGACCGCAGGGCACCGTGCTGTGGGCCTGCGAGCGGGCGCGATCGGCCGGCGTGCTGGCGGGGCAGCGCTACGCGCATGCGCTATCGCTGTGCCGCGAGCTGCGCGCACGGGTCGTGCCCCCCGAGCAGATCACCGTGGCGATCGAGGAGGTCCGCACCGCGCTGCACCGGCTGTCGCCGCGCGTCGAGCCGGCGGACGAGCCCGGCACGTTCTGGCTCGACGGCGCGGGGCTCGAGCGGATCTTCACGGACCCCGAAGGGACGCCGCGCGGCACCGCGTGGGGCCTGGCGATCGCGCAGGCCGCCGGCACGCTCGCGCTGCGCGGCGC
>JALZOI010000888.1 GCA_030857245.1 Myxococcota bacterium | reverse complement strand
GCGCGGCGCACTGGAGCTGGAGCGGCCGCCCCGCCGGCCCACCGCCCCCGACGGCGACCTTCAACGGCGTCGCGGTCCCGCTGACGACGCTCGCCGGCATCACGACCGTCACCGTCACCGGCGACGGCACGCTCGCGTTCGCCGGCGGCGGCGAGCTCACGATCGCGCGCGGCCTGCCGAGCGCGCAGGCAACGATCAAGCTGCGGTAGCGCCGCCGCCGCGGTTACTCGCGACCGAAGTAGGCGAGCTCGTCAGCCTTGCTCTCGCTCGTCGGATCGAGCAGCACGTCGAGCTCGGCCTCGAGGTGCTGCAGCCGGTCGTCACGGAAGGCCTTGCTGCGCGTCTCGAGGACGGCGTCGCCGAGCAGCCGGGCGAGTCGGTGGTCGGCGGTCGTCGGGCGGGTGGTGTCGGCGCGCGCGTAGGGCACGAGCTGCGTCCATTGCTGCGAGCCGCGGAGCTTCGCGGCGAGCGGCGAGCCGTCGGTCACGAGCTTGTCGAGCGCGGCGATGGCGTTGCGCGTCCGCCGCAGCTTGGCCCACGTCGTGGCATCGGCCGCGAACCCGGCCTCGTCGACGTACGTGTGCGAGATCGTGCCGTTGAGCTGCAGCGCCGGCCACAGCTGCATGGCCTCGAGGGCGGCGGTGCGGGCCTGGGCGAGCATCGGCACGTCGCCCTTGCTGACGGCGAGGTCTCGCAGCGCGATCGCCTGGAGGTAGCGCCCCGCCGCGCGGGTCTTCGCGCTCACCTTGGGCTGCGCGATCGCGCGCTCGAGGCGCGCGAGGCTCGCGGTCACGGACTCGTGGTACTCGGCATCGCCCTCGCCGCTCTCCCAGCGCTTGCGCGCCTCCGCGACCTCGCTGAGGTCGAGCGCCTTCGCCTGCTTCGCGCGCGCGAGGACGGCGGCCGCGCCCGCCTCGTCCCGCTTGAGGAGGGCCTCGTCGAACCGCTGGCGATAAGCGCCGGGGTTGTTCGGCGCGAGCACCTCGTACTGCCCGTAGAGGTCCGCGCTGCGGCGCAGCTTGGGCTCCGCGGCGAGCTCGGCGAGGACGGCGTCGCGCTCCGAGCTGTCGAGCAGCGCCTCGATCAGCGAGTCGGCCTGCGCCGGGCTGAGGCGCAACGCGCTGATATCGATCCGCTTGCCGAGGACGCGCAGCTTGCCGTTGACCCCGAGCACCCCCCCGAGGTTCCCGACGACGATCGGGTTGTCGCTGCGCGCGCGGTACGCCCGGTCGAAGGCAGCCTCGGCGTCGGCGAGCGCGCGCAGATCGCCCGAGCAGTAGAAGCGCTGCTGGTGGGCGACCGCGGCGTTGTTGAAGTCCGAGAGGCTCATCGAGCTCGCCGCCGCGAGGTAGGTCTTCGCCACGAGCGCGAACTTCGCGTCGCACTCGGCGGGCTTGCCCTGCCGGTACAGCTTCCGGGCTTCGAGCTCGAGGAGCGCCAGCTTCACGTACTGCGAGCTCCCGTCGGCCTTGCGGTACCAGGTCTCGGCCTCCTCGTCGTTGCGCGCGAGCAGGCCGAGCATCGACGCGGCGTCCTGCCGGGCCTTGGGTTCGGTCGCGGTGGCGTGGACCTCGGTCGCGATCTCCTTCGCACGCTGGACGCTGCCGATCGAGCGGTAGACCTCGGCCACCCGGAGGCTCATCGCGGGATCCTTCATCGCGAGCAGCGCGTCGAACTCGGCGGTCGACTCCTCGCTCCTGCCGAGGCGCGCGTAGATCTCGCCAAGCCCGAGGCGGAACTCCGGCTGGCCCTCGGCCTCGATGCGGATCGCGAGGAACGTACGCTCGGCGGCCTCGAGCATCGCGCTCTGGGCGGCTCCCGACATCGCCTGGGCGCGGCGCAGCTTGACCGAGCCGGCGACCAGCGACACCGAGACGACATCCCCGAGCGCCAGGTACGGTCCCTGGCGGGTCTGGACGGCCGGGTCGGCGTCGATCTGGTCGTTGATCCACTTGTGGACGATCGCGCGCTGCTCGTCCTCGGTCCCGCGCTGCAGGCTCTCGAGGACGTCGTACGGCAGGTCGCCGATCTTGAGGCGCTGCTCGAGCTGCGTCTGCACGGCCTTGACGGCGTCCTGGTACGCCGCGCTCGCCGCCGCGAACCGCGAGAGCCGCGCGCCGAGCAAGCCGTCGAGGAGCGCGTCGGCTTCTTCGAGCTTGCCCTCGGCGCTCGCGAGCTGCGCGAGCAGCAGGCGGGCCTCGCGGATCATCAGCGCGGGCGAGCCGAGCGCGCGGAGCCGCGCCGCCGCGGGTGCGAGCTTGCCGGCGCTCGCCTCGTCATTCGCGAGTCGCAGCACGACGCGCTGGTCCCACGGGCGCTTCTTGAGCATCGCGGTGAGCTGGGCGGTCGTGACGTCCTCGGCCTCCGCCTCGGCGCGCGCCGTGACAGCGAGCTCGCGTTGCGCGACGACGCGGACGTGGAGGGCATCGGTCTGCGAGGTCGCGGCGAGCCACTTGTCGAGATCCGGTCCCGCCTCGGCCAGCATCGACGGCGACTCGACGAGCCGGGTCAGGATCGTGGCCGCGACCGCCATCGCCTCGAGGTGGGGCTCCTCGACGAGGATCGCGAGCGCATCGAGCGGCGCGCCGTCGGCGAGGTGCTTCGCGACCACGAGCCGCGTCTTCGTGATCTGGCCGGCGATCGGACCCGCGCGCCGGGGATCGGCGATGGCCGCCGCATGGCGCAGCAGCACGAGCCGGGCGTCGGCGACCTCGGGGGCGTCACCGAGGTCGGCCGTCCAGCCGTCGAGTGCGGCGAGCATCGCGTCGCGCGCCACGCCACCACGGGCG
>JALZOI010000887.1 GCA_030857245.1 Myxococcota bacterium | reverse complement strand
CCGACAAGCCGACGCCACCACCGTCACCGCCTCCGCCGCCGCCGCCGCCACCGCCACCGCCGCCGCCGCCGCCGCCGCCGCCGTCATCCTCGGCGGCGCAGCCGCCGAGTCCCGTGAGTGCCGTGAGTGCCGTGAGAGAGAACGCGAGGAGAAGCTGCTTGCCTGACATGGTTCCGTTTCCTTCGAGGTTCGTGGTTCGCCTCGGGGATGCGGAACGGTGGGAGCGTGTAGCGAGCTTTCTTCGGCTTTCTACGCGGCGTCGCCCAACAGCCTGAAAAGGCTGAGGTCGAGGTTGCTGTCGATCAGCCGGATCGCGCTGTCGAGGCTGGGCTCGTCGAGCGCGAGGGTCGCGCGCAGGCGGGCGCGGGTGCCGCGCAGGAGCGCGTGCCGGATCTCCGAGACCCAGCGCGACGCGGTGACGCGATGGATGCCGTAGACCGTCGCGATCTCGTTGACCGTGCGCTCGTCGACGACGATCGCGCGCAGGATCGCGCGATCCCGCGGTGCGAGGTCGGCGACCGCGGCCTGAAAGGCCTGCTTGAAGTCGGCGCGGTGCCGGCTCTTCAGGGCGTGGAGGTGGGGATCGTCGGCGGCGTCGAACAGATCGTCGGCGTCGAGCTCCTGCACGGGCTTGCGCTTGCGCATCGCGCCGAGTGCCTCGCGGCCCGCCACCGAGGCCACCCAGTGCGCGAGCGGGCCGGTGCCTTGGAACTGCGAGAGCTTCGCGTCCCCGAGCAGCAGCTTCGCGCGGATGTCCTGCTTGACGTCGTCGGCGTCGGCGGTGTTGAGCCCGAGCCGCGCGAGCACGCGGCCGACCCGCTCGAACATCGCGGCGTGGAAGTAGCGGATCGCCGGCTCGTCGCCTTCCACGCACGCGCGTGCGAGCACCAGCTCGTCGACGAACGCCGGCACCGCCGCGCCCTCGGCCGGCGCCCGCTCGGCGAGCAGCTGGACGAGCGCGGCTTCGTCGACGGAGATCCCGGGCCAGCGCAACCGCGCGGCGGCCACGGCCTCCGCGACCGCGGGACCGAGGATGGCGGGATCCACCGACGGCGCGACGTCGGGTGCGCTCGGGTCGCTGCTGTCACTCACGGCGCTCATCGTAGCGCCTTCGCCCGCCACTGCTCGACCTGGCGAGCGGTCGAATCGAGCTTCGCCTTGCTGTAGGCCTCGTGGCTCGCGGTCGCGTGCAGGCGCGCGGTCGGCTTGTCACCGAGCGCCGCGTGCGCTCGCGCGAGCGAGTACGCGAGGAACGCGAACACGTGGGGCTCGAGCTCGGCGACCTTGACCGAGGTCAGGCCCTCCTCGAGAGCGGCGAGCCGCGCGCGATCGACGCGGCGCTGCTCGGCATCGCAGTAGACGAGCCCGGCGTGGGCCGTGAGCGTGTACGGGCTGGTCGGCCCGGCACCCTTCGTGAACACCGCGAACGCTCGCTCGAACCCGGCGCGGGCAGCGGGCAGCTTGCCGTGCTGGAGGGCGAGCTGCGCGAGGTTGACCTGCGCCATGCCGACCTCCATCGATGCGGGGTTGTTGCCCTCGAAGATCGCCAGCGCGGCCTCGAACTGCTGGCGCGCGGCCGCGAGGTCACCGATCAACAAGTAGACCGTGCCGAGCCCCTGCGTCACCGAGCCGACGATGTCGTGCTTCGGGCCGAGCGCCTCGCGGAGGATCGCCGCGGCCTCGCGGTACGCCGTGGCCGCCGCGGGATAGTCCCCGAGGCGCTGCGCGGCGCGCGCGACGTTGCCCATCGCGAAGCCGGTGCGCGGATGCGTCGGGCCCGCCGCCTTCAGCAGGATCTCGTACGCCTGCCGGTGCAGCTTCGCGGCCTCCGCGTACTCCCCGAGGCTGACGCGTGCGAGCCCCATCGTGTCGATCGTGATGCCGACGTTGAGGTGATCGGGACCGAGGACGCGCTCGCCGAGCGTGCGGGCCTGCGCGAGGTACTCCAGCGCCTTCGCCGGTTGATCGCGCTCGGTGAACAGGAAGCCGAGGTTGATGAACGTCTCGAACACGTCGGGATGCTCGTCACCATGGACGCTGCGATAGAGCGCGAGCGCCTGCTCGAAGTGCTGCTGGCTGGCGTCCATCTTGCCCTGGCGCTGGAGCAACGCCGCGAGGTTGTTGTGGATGTCGGCGATGCCGATCGCGCCGTCGGGCAGGTGGCGGGTGCGGAGCTCGAGCGCCGCCGCGAGCTCGCGCTCCGCCTCGACGAGCTTGCCGCTCTCGATCAGCAGCGTGCCGACGTTCATGTGGAGGCCGGCGCGCAGGTCCGGCGGGTTGCCGGCACGCAGCACCGCCGCGTCGGCCGCGCTCGCCCACTGGTGCGCGTCGTCGTAGCGCGCGAAGTGCACGCCGACTGCATAGACCCGGCGGGTCCATGCTTCGGCCGCGGCGCGATCGTCGCGGGCCTTCGCCGCCTCGCGCGCGGCCTCGTCGAGGATCGCCTCGATCTCGGCGAACCGACTGGTCGCGGAGTAGACGTTGGACTGCACGATCAGCGCACGGGCGAGCACCGGCGAGTAGCCGAGGGCGCGCGCCGCGGTCACGACGGCATCGACCTCGGCGCCCGCGGCCTGGGGCTGGCCGGTCTTGAGGAGGCTGGTCACGCGATCGAGCTGACTCTCGACGCGCTGGACCTCGGCGGCCTGGGCGACGGGCGGCGGCTCGCGCTCGGCGAGCATCGCGTCGTCCGCGCGCGTGCACGCCTCCACGGGCGGCAGCGCGAGCACCGCCGCGGCGGTCTGCGGGATCGCGGCGGGATCCTTGATCGCGGCGAGCACGCTGCCGAGC
>JALZOI010000261.1 GCA_030857245.1 Myxococcota bacterium | reverse complement strand
GCGGTAGAGCGTCTCGGCGGCAGCCGCGCCCTCACCGCTCGCGATCGAGCGTCCGCGCTCCCGAGCGTGATCTCGATCCGCGTCGAGCGAGCGAGCGAGCGCCGGATCAGCGCGCGCATCGGCCCCGGCCCGGCGGAGTCCTCGACCGCGCGCCGGGTGTTGGCGCTGTGGACGTGGACCACGCGCTCCGCCATGCCGCGGCCGAGCAGCGTGCTCGTCAGCAGCGCGGGGTGGAAGGAGTCGTTGACGATCAAGGCCGCGCCGGCCGCGCGGCCCTCGAGCCACGCGAGGTCGCGCAGGCACCGCCCGGGTGCCAGCAGGTACGTCATCGCCGTCGCGCGCGTGCGCAGCCGCGCCAGGTTCTGGCGCGCGTCGTACGTGAGCCGGTAGCTCGTCGACATCACCTGCGCCGGCACCCCGAAGGCGCCGAGGAACGCGACCCCGGCCGCCGACGTGGTCACGATCTCGACGTCGATGCCCGCCGGCTCGAGCAGCCGCGTCGCGAGCTGCGCGCGCATCAGGTGACCGCGACCCTCGGCGACCGCGAGCCAGATCAGGCGCGCGCGCGGCGCGGGAACGGGACGGACGTCAGCAGCCCGGGCGATCGTGACGGCGCGCATGCACGGTAAGTAAGCTCTCGACGCCGGTTCGTTGCTCGCGGTCCGCACGCTGCCGATCGGTGCCCACGTTTCCAGCGCGTCCGATCTTCACCACGATCGCGTTATCATGCCGGCGTGCTTCGAACTGCCTGCGCGCTCGTCGCCCTCGCACTGGTGCCCGCATGCTCGGTGATCACCGTGAAGCGACCGCTCCCACCGTCGACGGAGTGCACGTCGTCGCGCAAGGCACCGACGATCGACGCCATCATCGCGGCGCCGCTGCTGCTCACCGCGCTGATCTCGACCGTCGCGATCTTCACGGTCGACGACGACGACCGCACTCCGGTGATCGGGGTCGCCGGCGCCGCCTGGATCGGCACCGCGGCGTTCACGACCTCGGCCGGCTTCGGCGTGTACTGGACGACGCGCTGCCGGGTCGTGCGCGCCGCGCGCGGACGGCTCGGGATCTAGGCACGGCCCTCGAGCGGCGGGCTCGCCGGCGTCGCTCAGTAGTACGTGTGCGGCGGTCGCTGCGGCGGCGCGGGCTGCTGCTGCGGCGGCGGCTGGCGATACGGATCCTGCTGCGGCGGCGGCTGGCGATACGGACCGGGCTGCTGGTACGGCGCCGGCGGCTGGCCATCGGTCTGCCGGCCGTACGGATCCGGATCGCCGGAGCGCGGCGGGCCCTCGGTGCCCGAGCCCCACGGGTTCGGGTCCGTGGGCTGGTCGGTCTGCGGTCCGGTCTGCCGCCAGCCATTCCAGTCGCCCACGCGATCGCGCTGAGCGCTCCACCAGCGGCCCGCGTACTGGCGGCCCTGGACGTCGAACACGAGGTAGCCCTCGCCGGTCAACGGGGGATCGCTGGGCTCCTGCCAGCGGAACTGCAACACGTTGCCGCGCAGGTTGCCGGAGAAGTAGCCGACGACCTCCTGGCCCTGACGCTGATAGACCCAGACGCCCTGCACGGCGCCGGTCTGCAGGCCGCCCTTGCTGTTGTCGGCCTCGATCTTCACGCCACCGAAGGTCGAGCGCCACAGCCCGAGCGCGCGCGCTGGCTCCATGGCCTGCGGTGGCGGGGCGCCAGCACCTTGCTGCTGGCCCTGCGGCGTCATCATCGACGCGTTCTGATTGGAGGACGAGGACGCCGAGCCAGCTGCAGCCACGACTGCAGCGAGGACCGCGACCACCCGCACGAAATTGCCCGGCGTCATCGCCGACCAGTATACCGCCGTGCCAGAGACTCGCAGCTCCAACATGTGGCCGAGGTGTTGTCGTTTCCTGGCAAACTGATAGTGTCCCCGTCGCAATCCGTGCGGTGTTCCACACCAGGTGGCACCGGCGGAGCGCGGGCCCATAGCTCAGTCGGTTAGAGCGGCCGGCTCATAACCGGTGGGTCCCTGGTTCGAGCCCAGGTGGGCCCACGCTGAAAATTTGTCGAAAGGTACAGCAGTGCGAGATCAGCTCGTGTTCCTCCTCCAGCTCCAAACGTCCGACGTCAAGGTCCGCGAGCTCGAGTCCGCGCTGACCCAGCTCCCTGCCAAGCTCGACCCGCTCCGTCGGGATCTCGCAAAGCTTCAAGGCATGCTCGATGCCGAGAAGGCGAAGGTCGACGAGGCGATCAACTGGCGCAAGACCCAGTCGGAGCAGCTCGACCGCGAGCGCGAGGCGCTGAAGCTCGCGCAGAGCAAGCTGCAGGCGAGCAAGAACAGCAAGGAGTTCGGCGCCGCGAGCCGGGAGGTGGAGAACAAGCGGAAGTCGATCGGCGACCGCGAGACCGAGCTCAAGAAGATCAGCGAGGCCTCCACGACCTCGACCGGTCAGCTCGAGTCACGCAACAAGGACGTCGAGGGGCTGCGCACCGAGCTGACCAGCAGCGAGGACGCGATGGCCGATCAGCTGAACGCGCTCAGGAGCCAGCTCGCCGAGGCGAAGGGCGCACGTGACGCCGCCCGCTCGCAGGTCGAGAAGCAGTGGCTCAAGATCTACGACACGCTCTCCCAGAAGCGCGGCTACGCCGTCGCGCCGGTCGTGAAGGGCGTCTGCCAGGGCTGCCACATGGCGCTGCCGCCGCAGCTCAACAACATCCTCGCCCGGATGGAGAGCATCGAGACCTGCCCGCGCTGTGCACGCCTCGTGTACCGCAAGGAGCTGCTCGAGCCCAAGGTGGTCGAGGCGGCCGAGGCGGCCGTGGCGGCCGTGGTGGCCGGGGTCGACGCTCCGAAGGCCGAGTAGGCGCGTAGGCTCTAGCCTTCGAGTCGCTCGGCGAGCGCGAACAGCCGATCGCGCCGGGTCTCGATGATGTTGGCGGCGGCCCGCGCGATCGCCGCGATCGGCCGCGCGGGCTGGCTCGCGAGGAAGCCCGCCGCATCGAGGCCACCGCCCCACCAGCGGCGCGCGAGCTCGACGCCCTGCATCACCGTGGCCTCGCCGACCGCGGCGTGCAGGAAGGCGCCGAGCGGCGACGGCCCGGTGTCGAAGCTCGACTCCGAGGCGCGGCCTTCGGCGAGCAGCTTGTGGAGCGGGCGATCGAGCTCGGGCACATCCGCGAGCGTCGGGAGGAACTGCTCGATTCGCTTCATCAGCGGCTGCTGGGCGCTCTTGAGCCCACCCATGAAGTAGTCGAGCGGGACGTCGCCGCCGGTGACCTCGGCGAGCGCCTCGACGAGGCCGATCGAGTAGAGCTTCGCGCGCAGGTAGCGCACCGCGAGCTCGAGGTTGCCGGCCGTCCGCGCCACGCGGCGCGCGTGGATCTCGGGTCGCGGCTCGCCGCCCCAGCTGTGGAACACCCGGTCGGCGGGCAGCCACGCGAGGAAGCCCTCCATCTTCTGGAGCGCCACGCGGTAGTCGCGGACGGTGTAGACCATCGGCGAGTACAGCGCGGGGTTGCTCTCGGGCAGCAGCTTCCACGTGCTGTCCAGGAACCGCGCCGGGTCATTGTCGGCGAAGTTGTCGACGTCGCGGTTGCCGACCCGGACCGCGCGGCGCACGGAGTCGTCGAGGACGCCGTCAATCAGCCCGAGCTGCGCGAGGCGATCGTGCAACACCGTGACCGGATCGACGCGGAACGGGATCGTCTGCTCGATGCACGCCGCGACCGCGATCACGTGCTCGCGCTCGAGCGCGGCCTGGAGCTGGATCGCGCAGACCAGCGCGGACGCGAACTCGTTGAGGCCGGTCGTCGAGGTCACCCGGTCGCCGACCTGGCGCCCGAACACCGCGAGCACGTCGGCGGTCGCCGACCCGGCGGCCGCCGGCAGGACCGTCCAGCCCTCGCGCGGGTCGGCGGCGGGGGCGAGCACGGTCGACAGCTCGCCGAGCATCGAGCGCGGCGGGCCCTGGTCGACCTGGATGTAGACGGCATCGTGATAGAGCGCGGCGATCACCTCGAGCGGATCGCCATCGGCGATCAGGTCGACGACGTGGTCGTGGTTGTGGAACTCGCGCCCCGCTGCGGACAGCGCGGCGTGGACCGAGAAGCCCCACCGCTCGACGTCGGCGGTCGTCGCCCGCGAGCCGAGCTGGTGCAGCGAACGCCACAGCGCGTTCACGATCGCGTGCACAGGTGAACGCTGCCCGTTCTCCATGACCCCGACGGACACGATATCACGCCGAGCTGGCGGCGCGGCGCGCGGTGGCCGCTACCTCCCCGACCTCGCACCGCTACCCCGCACGCTCCTCAACAAGCGCCGGCGCCGGCCGGATCCTCTCCGCAGGTGATGCCGCCGTCGGTCCATGATCAGCTGGCGCCGGTCGCCCTCGAGCGCGCTCGCGTGCTCGCGCCGTGCGTGCTGTTCGGCGTCAGCTCGACCCTGGTCAGCAGCGAGTCGGTCGGGATCCCGCTGTCGGTTCCCGTCGTCACCTACAACGTGATCGCGATCGCGGTCCTCGTGCTGCTCACGGTGCAGCTCCACCGTCGGCGGGTCCCCGAGCTCTGGGGACATGGCGTGCTCGCGCTCGTGTGGGCGCTGCCCGTCGGCGGCACGCTGCTCTCGCAGTACTTCAGCGGCAGCGAGCTGCTGACGTCGGTGCTGCTCGTCGAGGTCGCGAGCACCGCGATCATGCTGCACACCCGCTGGGTGCTCGGGCTGCTGCTCGCGCTGAACGTGATCTGGGTGCCGCTCGCGCTCCGGGACTACGGCGGGCAGGCGGTGGCCCAGATCGCGAACGTCGGGCTCGGCGAGCTGTTCGCGATCGTCCTGCACATGCTGATGTGGCGGTCGCTGGTCCGCGCCGAGTCGCATCGTGAGGCCGAGGCGCGGACCGCCCAGGCGCTCGCCCACCAGCTCGCGGAGCTCCAGCGCTCCGAGCAGCAGCGCGCCGAGCTCCAGCACCAGCTCGTCCACTCGCAGCGCATGGAGGTGGCGGGCACCCTCGCCGCCGGCCTCGCGCATGACATGAACAACGTACTCGCGTCGATCACGAGCCTCGCCGAGCTGATCGCCGACGAGCCACCGGCCGCGGCCCGCGCGGATCTCGAGCAGATCCTGGCGCAGACCGCGCGCGGCGCGGAGCTGACGCGCGGCCTGCTCGCGTTCTCGCGGCGGGGCCAGTACCGCAAGCAGGTGCTGCTGTTCGATGACGTGCTCGAGGATGTGCTGCCGCTGCTCGTGCGCACGCTCCCGAAATCGGTCGAGCTGGTGACCGAGCTCGACGCCGCGGCCGCATGCGTCGACGCTGACCCGACGCAGCTCGCCCAGGTGCTGGTCAACCTCGGGATCAACGCGAGCGACGCGATGGACGGCAAGGGCACGCTGCGGATCAGCTCCGAGATCGTCGACCTCGGCGAGCTGACCGCGCGGTCGCTCGACGTGCCCGCGGGCCGCTACGTCCGCCTGCAGGTCTCCGATACCGGCCCCGGCATCGACGAAGCCACGCAGCTCCGCGTGTTCGAGCCGTTCTTCACGACGAAGCCCCACGGCAAGGGCACCGGCCTCGGCCTGTCGATCGTCTGGGGCGTGGTGCGGCACCACGGCGGCGCCGTGATGGTCGAGCCGCCGAGCGCACCGACCACGCCGGGGGCGACGTTCTGCGTCCACCTGCCGATCACGCTGGCGCCGCGGACCGCGCGGCCCGTCCCGCGGCCGATCAGCGACCCCGGGCATGCGCGCAGCACGATCCTCGTGATCGACGACGAGCCCGCGGTCCGCCGCGCGACCGCGCGCCTGCTCGAGCGGCACGGCTACGACGTGCTGCTCGCGAGCGATGGCGCGCAGGGCGTCCGCCTGTACGAGGAGGAGGCCGCGGTCATCGCCCTCGTCATCCTCGACATGGGGATGCCGGTGATGGGTGGCGCCGAGTGCTTCGCGCGGCTGCGCCGCCTCGGGGACGTGCCCGTGCTGGTCGCGACCGGCTACGCCGTCGAGGCCGACGCGCAGGCGCTGGTCGCGCGCGGAGCGACCCTCCTCGAGAAGCCCTTCCGTAGCACCGAGCTACTGGCGGAGGTCACGCGGATGCTCGACGAGCGAACGAAGACCGGTCAGCGGAAGAACGAAGAAGGCCCGAAACGGTGGAGAGGTCGATAAGCCGAGTTCTGTGTGGTGGTGACCATTCATCTAGGCCCACCGTTGCCGGTGGGCTCCAGCGACCAACCCGGAGTCATCGCGCGGGCCACGCGACCCCTGTCTGGTCTTGCTTCGAGTGGGGTTTGCCGTGCCCTCTCCGTCACCGGAGAGGCGGTGCGCTCTTGCCGCACCGTTTCACCCTTACCTCCCGGCCCGTTGCCGGAAGGCGGTTTGCTTTCTGTTGCACTTTCCTGCGAGTTGCCTCGACTGGCCGTTAACCAGCACCCTGCCCTGTGAAGCTCGGACTTTCCTCTCGTGACGCCACGCGGTGTGACGTCACCAGCGGTCACCCCGACCTCTCCGCCGTCCGGGCACCCGATCGATACCACGGTCGCCGGGGCGGGTCACGCCGCGAGCGCGGTCGGCACCGCTGGCTCCGCGTCCACCACCGCCGGCAGCTGGTCGTAGACGCCGCTCTGCAAGTTCTTGCGGATGACCATCGCCTCGCGGATCACCTTCCACATGTCCTTCAGCGGGTTGATGCGCGAGCGGTTGTCGTCCATCCACTCGACGCCGATCTCCGCGATCTCGTAGCCGCGGCGGCGCGCGAGGGCGAGGATCTCGAGGTCGAACGCCCAGCCGTTGATCGTCGCGCGGCGGAACAGATCGCGGGCGGCCTCGGCGGTGAACGCCTTGAACCCGCACTGGGTGTCGCGGACGCCCGGGACGAGCGAGCGCTGGATGACGAGGTTCGCCAGCCGGCTCCACACGACGCGATAGAACGGCTGCTTGACGTTGGTCTGTGCACCCTCGGCGTAGCGCGAGCCGATCGCGATCTCCGCCGTGCACGCGATCAGCGGGGCGAGCAGGCGGGGCAGCTGCTCTGGCGGCATCGAGCAGTCGGCGTCGCACATCACGCGGATCTGGCCCCGCGCCGCCAGCATGCCGCGGCGGACGGCCGCGCCCTTGCCCTGGTTCGGGACCTGCCGCACGAGGCGGAGGTTCGCGATGGTCGCCATCGAGGCCTCGACGACGGCGCACGTGTTGTCCTTCGAGCCGTCATCGACGACCACGATCTCGTAGCGCATCGCCTGGGTCGCGAGGAAGCGGTGCAGGCGCTCGAGGGTCGGCGGCAGGCGCTGCTCCTCGTTGTACGCGGGGACGATGATCGAGAGGTCGATGAACGGAACGATCGAGGGGACGAATGACGACATGACGGGGCTCCTTCGACACGCCCGGACCACGGGCGGATCAACGACTGAAACGACGGACACAGCGGGGCCGGCCGGGGACGGCCGAGGCAGTCGCTAGCCGACGGGGATCGCGCGCCGGAACACGAGCCGGCTCTGCGCGGGATACGTCCAGGTGATGAACACCGCGGCGGCGCAGATCGCCTTCGCGAGCGGATACGGCACGCCGTGATCGACGGCGACGAGCTGCATCCCGAACGCGGTCAGGAACGCGGTCGCCACGGCCACCATGCCGAAGCGGACGATCTGCTCGAGTCGGACCGGCGAGCGGTCCCGGAAGGCGATGTACTTGTTCATCAGAAAGCACACCACCGCGCCTGCACCCGCTGCGAGAAAGGCCGAGACCGGGATCGACGCGCTGGAGTGCTCGACCAGGAGGACGAGCGCCGCGAAATCGAACACCGAGCCCACGGCCCCGCCGAGGCCGGCAGCGAGCATCTGGCGGGGATTCTTCACGATGCTGGGTATGAGCACTGGTTGTGCCACTCTCCAACACCGCGAATCTCGGTCGCGCGCGTGTCAGCTCTTCGACAGTTCAGCGAGCGGTGGTGACACCTGCATCGGGGATTTCACCAGGTGCCCCGCCTGACGCGGGATCGGGGTCGGGATCCTCGACGAGAACGTCCATTGGGACGTCCACGGGCTCGCGCGGGCCGGCGTCGGGTTCCGACGGCGTACATGTGGCTCGCTGCCGCGGTGAGACGAGTCCGTCCGCCCCCTCGAGCGGCACCGGCGGTCCCCCGGCGAGGTCGACCAGCGACACCCCACCGTCCCCGGCGACCGCCAGCGTGCGATCGGTGACCCACTCGACCGCGAGGCCCCGGGCGGCCCGCTCGACCTCCTGGAGCCGGCCGGTCGCCGCGTCGGCCACGAACGCCGCGCTGACGAGGGCGTCGGGCGTGCACTCGTCCGAGAGCTGCGCCACGAACGCGAGTCGCGCGCGATCCGCCGCCCACGTCACGGAGCTGCCGTGGATGAGGCCCGGGCTCGGCACCGCGACGATGCGGTGCGAGTTGCCGATCCGGATCGCGCTCGCGAGGCCGTGCTCGTCCCAGTCGGCCGTGACGTTCGCGACCGGGGGCGCGCGCAGCTTCGCGGTGCGCTCCGTGATCTCGAGCCATGCGCCGGCGGGACGCACCGTCGGCTTCGGTAGCGGCACGAGCGTGCCAGCGTCATCGAGGCGTCGCCACGTGATCGGCCGGGTGCGCTTTCGCGGTGGTGTCCCGATCCACACGCCGGGGTGGGCGCGCGTGCTGTACGCGATCGACACCGGCCCCGGCGTGCCGAGCCCGACGGGACGCGAGGTCCGGCCGCGCGCGAGATCGATCAGGCCGACGGCGACCTCGATCACCGAGCCCACGCGCTGCCGCGTGACGTAGACGATGCGGTGGGTCGCCGGGCCGCTGACGCCCCCGCTCGACGCGCGGGTGGGGACGGGGATCGCGCCGAGCACCGCGCCCGACGTGCGGGTCAGCCGGTGCCAGCGCGTCGCCTCGGGATCGAACGCGTAGAGATCCCCGGCGGCGGTCACGATCACGGCGCGTGCGAGGGCCGCGAGGTACGTGCCTCGATCCTGCGCGACGCGATCGCGCCACGCCTCGCCGGCCGGCGTCGCGAGGAAGCTGGCGAGGGCGGGCAGCTCGAGCGAGGCATGGCCCCACGTGCCGAAGTCGCCGGCGACCGCGAGCTGGAGCGGCGGCACCAGCGCGGCGTGCTGACCGAGCCGTCCGAGCGCGGCGGCGAGCAGCCAGGCCGCTTCGAGGTGGCCGGGATCGGCCGCCAGCGCGTGCCGGCAGCTCTCGAC
>JALZOI010000012.1 GCA_030857245.1 Myxococcota bacterium | reverse complement strand
GACCTGCGCCGATCAGCTTCCCCGCCCCGCCCCGGCCCGCGCGCGCGGCGCGCCAGCTCGACGAGGCCGCGCTGCACGACCGGGTCGCCGCGATCACCAGGGCCGATACCTCGATCAACAGCCGCATCATCTACGCCGCGGCGCTGCTCGACATCGACGACGCCCACGTGTGGTCGCTGTCGCCGCGCCACGATCGCGAGCAGCGGCTCGTGCGCGTCCGCAAGCGCGTGGTGCGGGCGGCGTGGAGCGGCTCGCGCCCGGTGATCAGCGAGGCCGAGCGCAGCTGGCTCGGCGACGTCGACGAGCACCAGCTCGGGCTCGACCTGATCCAGCAAGCGACCGAAGCCGCGCTGCTGCTCACCACACCGGGCGGCTTCGAGGATGGCGAGCGCAACGTCCTCCTCGATCCCAGCGTGACCGCCAGCCTGATCGACGCCGGCACGCGCTCGATCCTCACCACCACCGCGGCGCGCCGGCCCGAGGTCGTGCGGCGCCTCTCCACGGGTGCGACCTTCGCCGCGCCCGCGATCACGCTGACCGACGATCCGACGTCGCCCGGCGCGTACGGCGGCTTCGCGTTCGACGACGAGGGCCAGCCCGCCGCGCCGGTGACGCTGATCGACGCCGGTCGCGTCGTCGCGGTGCTCGGCGATCGCGGCCGCGGGCGCGCGCGGCGCCCCGGCCACGTCGGCGTGATCGAACCGGCGCCGTCGCACCTGCGGCTGACGGCCGGGACCGCCGAGGCGCGGACGCTCCACGACGACGGCTTCATCCTCGAGGGCGGTGAGTCGGTGGCGATCGATCCGAGCACGGATCGCGTGGTGATCGGGGCGGCGCGCGCGCGCGAGCTCAAGGGCGGCGTGATCACCGGGCGCGTGTTCGCCGACGTCGAGCTCGTCGGGACGCTGTCGTCGCTGCTCGCCGCCGTGACCGGGGTGGCCCGCGAGACCGCGACGTTCGCGTATCGCGACGAGATCGACGGCGAGCCCCGCTGGCGCTCGATCGAAGCCCCGGCGCTGCGCACGCGCGGCACGGTCCGCGCGCGCTGGAGGCGCACGTGATCAAGCACCGCGATCTCGCTCGCGCGCTCGGCCGCCGCAACGTGGCCGACTGGGTGATCATCGAGCGCACGCAGGAGCTCGCCACCGCGGACGCGCGACGATCGAGCCGGCGCAGCGAGCAGCGCACGCGGACGTCGCTGATCGTCCACCACGACGAGAGCCGCGGCCGCGGCACCGCCCGCCTCGAGCTCGCCGGGCACGACGCGGATCCGACCGGGATCGTCGACCAGGCGATCGCGCTCGCGGTCGCCGCGATCGGACCGTCGTGGAAGTCGGTGCCGACCGCCGCGCCGGCGAAGGTCGAGGTCTTCGACCGCACGCTACAGGACCGCGACCTCGACGAGCTCGCGGCGTCGCTGCTGGCACCGCGCCCCGGAGCGCCGCGACCGGCGGGCGCCACCGTCGAGGGCACGGCGCAGATCATGCGCGAGCAGGTCGTCGTCACGTCGCGCGCGGGCCTGACCTCGAAGTGGACCGCGAGCGAGCTGCGGGTCGAGGTGCTGATCACCGCGCACGAGCGCAGCCTCGCGGTCACGCGCAGCGCGCGCCGGGTCGCGGACCTCTCGCTCGGCTCGATGATCGCGCGAGCCGTCGCCGACCTCGCCGACCTCGCGCAGGCGGGCGCACCGACGCCCGGTCGGATCGCGCTGGTGCTCACCGCCGACGCGTTCCTCCACGGGGACTCGCCGCACGGCATGTGGTCGGTGTTCGCCGCGCAAGCCGACTCCGTGCTCGAGCGCCAGGGGCTGACGCGCTATCGCCCGGGGATCGCGGTCGCACCCGGCGTCGATCAGCTCGACGAGCCGCTGACGATCACCAGCGACGGCGCCCTCGACTTCGCGCTGCGCTCCGCGCCGGTCGGCGACGACGGCGATGCGATCCGGCGGTTCGCGCTGGTCGAGCGCGGGATCGCGAAGGGCCTCGGGCTGTCGCCGCGCGAGGCGGCGCTCCGGGTCCGCGATCCGAATGGCGGGATCCGCAACCTCGTCATCAAGCCTGGCACCTGGGACGCCGTACTCCCCGCGGTCAGCGCGCGCGGACCGAGCCCACGCACCGTCGAGGTCCGCCGGCTGCGAGCGCTCTCGCTCGATAGCTACACCGGCGATGCGAGCTTCGAGATCGCGCTCGCGATCGAGCATGCCGGCGGCAGCCGGCGCGCCTTCACGGGCGGCACGATCCGGCTCGATCTCGTCAGCGCCCTGGCGCGCGCGCGCCGCTCGACCGCGACGATCCAGCGCGACGCCTACCTCGGCCCGGCGACGCTCCTGATCGAGGACGCCGAGCTCCTGACGTAGCGGCTCAGAGCAGCGGCGGCGACACGCACGATGCGATGTCGAAGAACATGAAGGCGAGTGCCTTCTCCTGCGGCGTCAGCGCGGAGCTCGCGCAATCGTCGGGGAACGGCGTGCCGGGGCTCGACTGCGAGTCGCCGGAGACGTGCATGTCGGAGAACACGACCTTGCCGCAGCGGTTGTCCGCGGAGGTCTCGATCGGCGTCGTGAACTGGAACATCTGCGGGTACTGCATGCCGTTCTGGTTCCAGTACACCCAGCGCTCCGCCTTCGCGTTGTCGACGGCGGTGCAGGTCTGCTTGCCCGTGTTCGACTCGATCGGGATCACGCCGCGCGCCGGCGAGCCCATCACGTTCTGCATCCACGTCGCGAACGCGCTGCCCTTCGGGTTGTTGACCTCGTCGATGGTGTCAGGCGGCGACGTGAACGTCGTGCTGCTGTTGTTCCAGGTCGCGACGCCGTTCGGGCCCGACCAGAAGGCGGGCGCCTGGTTGCCGCCGCCCTGGGTGCTGCCCTCGATCCAGATGTTGTGCCAGTGCGACATGAACACGCGGCCGCCGAAGTCGGCGTACGCCTTCATCGCGTCCATCGCCGCCTGCGACTTGGTCCCCGGGTGCTGCGAGCCCTCGCAGGACAGGATCACGATGTCGTAGTTCTTGAGCTTCGCGACGTCATTCCACAGCACCTGCGAGTCGGTGAAGTTCCCCGAGCCGCCCGGGAACCCGCTCTTGAATCGGTTGGCGCCCTCGCCATTGGCCTGCGTGTTCGCGTACATGTGCAGCATGCCGCCCTGCGTGTCGGTGGTCAGCTCGCTATCGGCGATCCCGAGCTTGCGGACGAGGCACTCGAGGGCGTCGGCGTTGCCGGTCGAGATCGCGATCCGCGGCATGTAGCCCTCGGCCTTGTTCTTCGGGAGCCGGGTCTCGGCGGCGCCGACGGCCGTCGCCGCGCACTCCGCGACCGCCGGGATGGTGATCGTGCGGCGCCACTTGCCGGTCTGGATGACGACCGGGATGTCCGCACCGGCGGGCACGTTCTCGAGCGTGAACTTGCCGGCCTCGTCGGTCTTCACGCGCGACAGCGGGTACCCAGCGATCGTATCGGTGCAGCGATCGCAGACCGCGCCGTCCTGGGGCGGGCCGACCGGCACGTTGGGGACGTAGACGTCGATACCGTAGAGCGGCAGCGTGCCGTTCGGCGCGAAGACCGTGCCGGTGATCGTCGTCGCCGGCATGCCGCGCGACTCGCAATCGACGATCCTGCACTCGAGGCCGACGCACTCGCCGTCGCCGACGCAGCGGCCATCGGGCGTGCAGCGGTAGCCGTCCCCGCAGTCATCGCTGCCCTGCCGGCAGCGCGCATCGCAGGTGCCGTCCTCGGTGCAGTGGTAGCCGCCCGGGCAGGTGGTCGGCGCACCCGGCGCCGGATCACACTGCGTCATGCACGCGGCAGGTGGTGGCACCACGTTGTCGCAGACACTCTTGCCGTTGTTACCACCACCGCAGGCGGCCGCGACCGCCGCCAGGGACACCATCATCGACAGGAGAGCTAGCCGCATCGGCCGATGGTAGTTCGCGGCGACGCCGGCCCGCCACTATCAGGGATTGTCAGCGGTTGTCGGTTCTGACCCGGGTCGCCACGGCCGGTGAGCGCTCCCTGCTCCACCAGGCAAGTCAGCCGGTTGCCGTGTGCTATATGTCGCGCCAAGCGAGCGTGGTGGAATTGGTAGACACACTGTCTTTAGGTGGCAGCGCTTTACCGCGTGCGGGTTCGAGTCCCGCCGCTCGCACGACGTGATGGTTCGGAGCGGCCCGCGATGGCGCCTGGCGTGGCTTGTCATGGTCGCCGGGTGCGGCCGGATCGCGTTCGAGCCGATCGCGAGCGACGCCCCGCCCGCCACCGACGCTCCGCCCGTCATCGACGTCACGCGCGGGCTGATCGCTCACTACGCGATGGAGGGCGACCCGCTGGACGGAGCGCGCGATAGCTCCGGGAACCAGCTCGACGCGGCCTGTGGCCCTCCGTGCCCGGGTCGGGGCCCGGGCCAGGTCGGGTTGGCAGCGACCTTCGACAACGCCGCCTTCTACGTGATCGGCGACGCCCCCCTGCTCCGCCCGGCGGCCTTCACGGTCGCCTTGTGGCTGCGCCGGCGTAGCGGGTCCGGCGTCACGCCGGTGGTGAAGCCCCAGGCGACGGGCCCTGGCGCGTCATGGGAGCTGGTCACGTTCCCCAATCGAACCAACTTCTGCACCGACGCGGATCCTGGGGTCGAGGGCGAGCGTTGCACGAGCGGCTCCCCGCTCGTCGTCGGGACGTGGTCCTACGTCGCGATGACCTCCGACGGCGCGACCAAGCGGCTGTTGATCGATGGCGTGCAGGTCGCGACCGGGAGTGGCGGGACCGTCTACGACGCGAGCGCGATGATGATCGGTGCCGACCGCCAGGATGGTGTGATCGGCGTGCCATACACCGGCGACGTGGACGAGCTGCGCATCTATGACCGCGTGCTCGACGACGCCGCGCTCGCCGCACTCGCCGCGCTCCGCTGAGGTGGCTTCGCGGCGCCGGCGAGCGTACGCGCGCATTTGACGAGGTGGACCCCGGACGCTAAAGGCTAGCGTCGTAGGTCGAGTGCCATGCGTTCCCGTCCACTCCACGAGGCACCTGCTGGGATCGGCGGGGGACCACCGTCCGTCGCGGTTCCGCCGCTCGCGGGCACGCGGATGCAGGCCCTGCGCGACGCGACGCGGGCCGCGCACACCCGCATCGAAGGGGTGTTACCGCTCCTCGAGCCCGGGCTCACGCGGGCGCGGTACACGCGCGTGGTCGAAGCGTTCTACGGCTTCTACGCGCCGCTCGAGCCCTCGATCGTGCGTGCGGCCGCGGCGGAAGGCGCAGCGCTCTCGCTCGGCCGGCGTGCCAAGCTCCCGCTCCTCACGACGGACTTACGTGCGCTCGGCAAGCCGCTGGCGGAGCTCGAGCTGCTGCCGCGCTGCCGCCACCTGCCCGTGCTCGACAGCGCCTCGCACGCGATCGGGATCCTCTATGTCATCGAGGGCGCGACCCTCGGTGGGCAGATCATCCGCAGGCACCTGAGAGATCGCCTCGGGATCGATGAGGCCAGCGGAGCCGCCTACTTCACGGGGTACGGGGCCACGACGGGGGCGATGTGGAGGAGCTTCGTCGACCACGTGAACCACTCGACGACCCTCGAGACGGAGGTCGCGACGCGCGCCGCGGTGCACACCTTCGAGGCCCTGACGCAGTGGCTCGAAGCCACGCTGGACGCCGCGTGATCCAGACGGACGTCACCTCGTGCGACGTCGAGCCGATCCACGTTCCGGGTGCGATCCAGCCGCATGGTGTGCTCGTCGTGCTCGCTGCGAACACCTTCGAGATCCTGCAGATCAGCGCGAACTCGGCTGACTACTTCGGCGTCGCGCCGGACGCCGTCCTGCATCGCCCGCTGGCCGCGCTCCTCGGACCTGCGGCGGATGCTGCACTGGCGGGCGTCAGACGCGCGACCTCGACCGCCGGGGAGCCGTTCACGATCACCGTCGACGGAGCCGGCTTCGACGCTCGCGCGCACCGCCACCGGGGGATCGCGATCCTCGAGATCGAGCGCCGCGATGAGACCGCGGCCTTCAGCGATGCTGCGCTCCGGACGGCCCTGGCGCGGCTGCAGCGATCGAACAGCGTCAGCGAGCTCTGCGCGATCGCGGTCGACGCCGTGCGTGCGCTCACCGGCTTTGACCGGGTGCTGCTCTACCGGTTCGACGACGAGGGCCACGGCGACGTCATCGACGAGGCTCTCACCGATGGCGTTGACTCGTACCGGGGACTCCGCTTCCCGGCGTCCGATATCCCGCGCCAGGCGCGGGAGCTGTACCTCTTGAACTGGCTCCGGCTGATCCCGGACGCGAGCTACGAGCCGGTCCCGCTGGTCCCGCCGCAGCGCCCGGATACGCGAGATGCGGTCGATCTGTCGTTCGCCACCTTGCGCAGCGTGTCGCCGGTGCATCTCGAATACCTGCGGAACATGGGCGTCGGGGCGTCCATGAGCGTCTCGCTGCTGCGCGCCGAGACCTTGTGGGGACTGATCGCCTGCCATCACCGTTCGCCGCGCCACGTCAGCCTCGGGGCCCGGGCGGCCTGCGAGGTGGTCGGGCGGGTCGTGTCGCTGCAGCTCGCCGCGCAAGAGCAACTCGAGTCGCGCACGCGCAAGGATGCGCTTCGCGGGACCGAAGCCCGGCTCGCGGAGGCGATGCATGACGCACTCGGCGACGTGGCGACCGCGCTGCTGCAGCGTGGCGACGCCCTGCTCCAGCTGGTCGAGGCGACCGGGGCGGCGGTGTGCACGGCGGAGGGCATCCAGACGGTCGGCGCCACGCCAGGTCCGGCGCAGCTGGCGGCGCTGGTCCGCTGGCTGACCAGGCAAGGATCGAGAGCGGTCTTCCACACCGACGCGCTCGGTCTGCGTCACCCTTCGGCGGCCGAGTACGCCGACGTCGCGAGCGGCCTCCTCGCGATGACGTTGCCCGGCACTCCGCCCTCGTACGTGTGCTGGTTTCGGCCCGAAGTGGTGCGGACCGTGACCTGGGCGGGCAATCCCGCGAAGGCGATCGCGCCGGGCACCGAGGGCGGGCGGCTGCACCCGCGACACTCGTTCGATGCCTGGCGCGAGGTCGTGCGGGCTCGTGCGCGTCCATGGTCGCGCGTCGAGATCGAGGCTGCCGAGGATCTTCGGCGCCGCGCGATCGAGGCCGACCTCGTCAAGCAGATCGCACGTGCCGAGAAGGCGGTCACCCTGCGCGACGAGATGGTCGCCGTGCTCTCCCACGACCTGAAGAGTCCGCTCCAGGTGCTGGGGCTCTCGATCGGTTTGCTCGCGCACCGGATCACGGACGATCCCGTGGCCACCGAGGCGGTCGAGCGGATGCAGCGATCGGTCTCGCGGATGGACCGCCTGATCCGCGACCTCCTCGATCTGGCCAAGATCGAGGCCGGCAGGTTCGAGGTGACGCAGGCGCCGACCGCCGTGAGCGCGCTGGTCACCGATGCCATGGTGCTGCTGACCCCCATCGCGGAGGCGAAGTCCGTGGCCCTGCAGTGGATCGGCGATGGCGAGGCTCGGGTCGTCGCGGATGCGGACCGTGTGTTCCAGGTGTTCTCGAACCTGGTCGGTAACGCGATCAAGTTCACGCCGGCCGGCGGCCGCGTCACGCTCGATGCCACTCGCATCAAGGGCTGGGTGCGCTTCGCGGTTCGCGATACGGGACCGGGGATCGCGGCCAGCGAGCTGCCGAACCTGTTCGAGCGCTACTGGCAGGCGCGGCGCGTCCAGAGCATGGGCGCCGGGCTCGGCCTGTACATCGCCAAGGGGATCGTCGAGGCGCACGGTGGGCGGATCTGGGCCGAGAGCGAGCGGGGTGCCGGCTCGACGTTCTACTTCACGCTGGCGCCCGCCGATCGCTGACGGCTGCGACGGCGTCGCGCACCGCGGGGTTCAATCCGCGCAGATCGTGACGTCGAACTGACCGTCGACCTCGTTGTCGTCGTCGTACTTCGCGTGCAGACCGCCGGTGACGCGGGTCGCGGTGACCGCATCGACGACGATCCGCCCGTTGGTGGCGACCCGATTGGTCTCGCCATCGTAGAACGTCATGTTGAGCCCGAGGCCGAGCTCGTAGTCGCCCGGCTCCTTGGGGATCGCGACGATCAGATGCGCGCCACCAGGCTCGGAGAACCCGCAGGCGGTGAAGGTGGTCGGATACAGCGTGGCGAAGAAGTCGTCCTCGCCCTCCGACAGGAAGGCGCTGGTGTGGCCCAGCACGAGCGTCCACGGCTGGCCGCCGACCTCGCCGGCGAGCGGCGTGGCGGCGATCTCGAAGGAGCTGGACGACGAGCACGCTGGCGCGGTGACCGCGACGACGAGCGAGAACACGAGGCACGAGGTTCGATGCATGGGACTCCAACGCACGACGGGGCCGGACGAGCCGCAGTCTAGCCACCCGTGCTCCGAACCCGACGCAAATCGGCGTGGCGGCTGCAGATTGCCCGGCTCAGCCGCCTCCTCCCAGGTCCTCCCCCCGGCGGGCCGTCGCGCGGTAGGTGCTCGAAGCGATTGCGACGCCGCGGCCTGCGCGATATTCGAGCGGCATGGGCATGGGCATGGGCATGGGCACGGGCATCGGCGTGGGCGGCGTGGGCGGCGTGGGCACCGAGGCGGGCGAGACGGCCACGTGCACGTTCCGGCGGGATGACCGCGGCTTCGTGCACGCGGTGATGCGGACCGGCTGCGAGATGGTGCTCGCGGACGCGCAGGAGAACGTCGCCATGACCTACGAGGTGGCCGGCCGGCAGCGCACGCGCGTGCTCGTCGACATGCGCGGGGTGCGCTCGCAGAGCCGTGACGCCCGGCAGTATTTCGGCGGCGACGAAGCGGAGAAGGTGTTGACCGCGGTCGCCCTGCTGATCGGCTCGCCGGTCAGCCGCGTGCTCGCGAACTTCTTCCTGCGCCTCAGCCCGCAGCGGATCCCGACGGCGCTGTTCACCGACGACACCAGCGCGGTGACCTGGCTTGGCGAGCAGGTGCCATGAGCAGCGAGGATCAGCGCCTCGACACGATCCTCGAGGTCCTGATGGCGTACGCGCGGCAGGACTTCACGCCCCGGCTCGCGGTCTCGGAGCGGCGCGACGACATCGACGGGATCGCGACCGGCATCAACCTGCTCGCCGACGAGCTCGACGGCGAGGTCGCGTCGCGCCGCGAGCTCGAGTCGGCGTACGCGCGGCTGCAGACCGCGCAGGCCCAGCTCCTCGTCGCCGAGAAGTTCGCAGCGGTCGGGCAGCTCGCCAGCGGCGTCGCGCACGAGCTCAACAACCCGGCGGCGTGGGTGCTGCTCGGCCTCGACTCGGCGCAGCAACGGCTCGCGACCGTACGGGCGCTCATCGGCGCCGAGTCGCCGGCGCTCGCGCGCGAGCTCGCCGCGATCACCGATACCCTTGCGGATGCCCACGCCGGCATGGAGCGCATGCGGACGGTGATCGGTGACCTCCGCACGCTGTCGCGCGTCGAGCCGGCGCGCCCGGTCGAGCTCGACCTCGACGAGGTCGTCCGCTCGGCGTGTCAGCTCGCGCGGCCGGCGTACCTCAGCGTCGCCCGGCTGGTGCTCGAGCTCGGTGGGGTCCCGCCGATCCTCGGAGATCGCGGGCGCCTCGGCCAGCTCGTCACCAACCTCGTGATCAACGCGGCGTACGCCGTGGCCCAGCGCGAGGTCGAGCACGAGATCGTGGTCTCCACGCGCCGCGAGGGCGATCTGGTGCTGCTCGCGGTCGAGGACAGCGGCCCCGGGATCCCGGAGCACCTGTTCGACCGCGTCTTCGAGCCCTACTTCACGACCAAGCCATCGGAGGTCGGGACGGGGCTGGGCCTCGCGCTCGTGCGGCGGATCGCGGAGGGGCACGGCGGCAGCGCCCGGGCCGTCCACGGCACCCTCGGCGGCGCCCGCGTCGAGGTCCGGCTGCCCTGTGGCGCGCAGCCCGCCCGTACGCCCAGTCCGGACCGGTGTGCCCCGATGGCGGCCCGCACGACCCCGCGAGCCCGGCTGCTCGTCATCGACGACGAGCCGATGCTGCTGCGCGCGCTCGAGCAGGCGCTGGGCGACGCGCACGATGTCGTGACCGTCGTCGGTGGCTCGGCGGCTCTCGAGCTGCTCGCTCGGGATCACGCGTTCGACCTGGTGATCTGTGACCTCCAGATGCCGGCGATCGACGGCGTCGCGGTCTACGAGGCCCTTGCCACCCGCACGCCGGCGCTGCTCTCCCGGCTCGTGGTCATGAGCGGCGGCGCGGTGACCACCCGCGCCACCCGGTTCCTCGAGGCCCAACGCCCGCGCGTGCTCGGCAAGCCGATCGACCTCGATGTCCTGCTGGCGCTGGCGAGCGACTCCGCGACACACCGCACCGGCGGCGCCTCCGCGGGACTGCAGCTAACACACGGACCCTGACAACCGGGCGCGGTGTGCGGGCGCGGTGTGCGGGCGACGACGGGCGCCCGCGAGCACCCATCATCGTCCGGCCCGGCGGCTACAGCGGTTTCGTGTCTTCGACCTCGGCGGCGTCGTCGTCCAGGTCCGTGGCGGCGTCGTCGTCGTCGAGGTCGCTGCGGATCGAGTCGTCACCCTTCGCGGCGTCCTCGCTGCCGGTCGAGAGGTCCGGCGCGATGACGCCCACCGCATCATCGTCGTCGTCGAGGTCGTCGTCGTCGAGATCGTCGTCGTCGTCGTCGAGGTCCGGCTCCAGCGGCTGCACGTCCTGGATGTCGGCTCCCTTGAGGTCTTCATCGTTGGCTTCGTTCGGCATGTTGTCCTCCTTGGGTCACGACCCGGTGCAAGGAGGTCGCCAGCGTCGAACGGGCGCGCGCCGATGCGCGGCCACGCGGGTGGCGGTCCGCGGCGCGCCTCCCCTCGCGATCGCGGCGCTACTCGTTGTCGCGGTTGACCACGCTGACATCGCGCGGGTCGAGTCCGTTGTACGAAGGCTCCGTACTCGTGCAGGGCGTGGTCACGATGGTGTAGCGCTGGTCGCCGTCGAGGATCGCATCGTCGAAGCCCGTGACCGTGATCGTCTGCAGCTGCGAGAAGTTCGCCGGCGTGAACACCACGGTCTGCGGGCTGACCTGGCCCTCGGTGACGTCCGAGCTCGACAGCGTGCACGTGACGTTGGCGAGCGGCTGCGTGTTGAGCCGCATCCGGATCCTGCCCGTCCCGCCATTCTCGGTGGTGAAGAGCTTGCGCCGGGCGTGCACGAAGACGCCGGCCGTCTCGTTGTCGGTCGTGGTGACGATGACATCGGGAGGGTCGAGGCCGGCGTAGCCCGCGTCCGCACTCGACGCGATCCCGGTGACGATCGAGAACACCTGATCGCCATCGGCGATGGCGTCATCGACGCCGGTGACCGTGACCTCCTGCGGGACGTTGAAGTTTGCGGCGGTGAACGTCAGCGTGCCGGGCGACACCGTGCCCTCGGTGGTGTCGCTGCTCGTGATCGTGATCGTCACGTCGGCGAGCGGCTGGCTGGTGAGCCGGACGGCGAAGGTGTCGAAGTCTCCGAACTCGGAGACCTGGAGGTCGAGCGGATCGATGATGAACCCGGGCGTATCGTCGTCGAGGTTCACCACGGTGACGTCGTTGGGGTTGGTCCCGGCGTAGCCGGCATCGCTGCTCGTGGCAGCCGCCAGCACGACGAGGTACGGCTGGTTCCCGTCGGCGACCGCATCGTCCACGCCGGTGACCGTGACCGACTGCGGGATGTTGTAGTTGGCGGCGGTGAACGTCAGGGTCGCGGGGATCACGGTGCCCTCGGTGGCATCGCTGGTGCTCACCGCGATCGTGACGTCCGCGGTCGGCTGCGACAGCAGCACCACCGTGAACACGTCACTGCCCGCACCGGCCTCGCTCGTCGTCAGCCCCGACGTCGGATCGACGCGGATGCCGGCGCTGTCGTTGTCGAGGTTCGTCACCGTGACGTCCGCCGGATCGATGTTCGCGTAGTTCGCATCGGCGCTGACCACCGCGCCGAGCACGATCGTGTAGACCTGGTTGCCGTCGGCGATCGCGTCGTCGGCGCCGGTCACCGTCACCGTCTGCGGGGCATTGAAGTTCGCGGCGGTGAACACCAGCGTCGTCACCGACGGCGTGCCCTCACCGGGCTTGCTCGACCCCACCGAGATCGCGACATCCGCGCTCGGCTGCGAGGTCAACACCACGTTGAACGTGGCCGTGCCGCCGGGAGCCTCGGTCGTGATCAAGCCGGAGGTCGGCGAGACGAGGACGTTGGCCGTGTCGTTATCGATGTTGGTGACCGAGACGTTGGCGCCGTCGAGGCCGCTGTACGTCGCGTCGCTGCTCGTCGCCGCGCCGGTCAGGATCGTGTAGAGCTGGTTCCCATCCACGATCGCATCATCCACGCCCGTGATCGTGACCGTCTGCGGGGCGTTGAAGTTCACGGCCGTGAACACGAGCTGCGCGGGTGACACCGTGCCTTCGCCGGTGTTCGACGAGGCCAGCGGGATCGTGACGGTCGCGGTCGGCTCGGAGAGCAACCGCACGGTGAACGTCGCCGTCCCGCCGGCTGCCTCGGTCGTCGTCAGCCCCGCGGTCGGCGTGACCGCGATACCCGCGGTGTCGTTATCGGTGTTCGTCACGCTGACATCGTCGGCGTCGAGCCCCGCGTATGTCGAGTCGCTGCTCGTCGCGGGCGCCGTCACGATCGTGTAGAGCTGGTTGCCGTCGGCGATGGCGTCGTTGACGCCGGTGATGGTCACCGTCTGCGGGGCGGCGAAGTTCGCCGGCGTGAACACCAGCTGGGCCGGCGACACGGTGCCCTCGGTCAGATCCGACGACGCCAGCGCGATCGTGACGGTGGCCGTGGGCTGCGAGCGCAGCGTGACGGTGAAGCTGGCCGTGCCTCCACCCTCGTCGGTGTTCAGCCCCGCGACCGGGGTGACAGTGATACCGGCGGCGTCGTTGTCGAGGTTCGTGACGGTGACGTTGGCGGGGTCGAGCCCGCCGTAGACCGGATCGGTGCTGACGGCGGCGCCGGTCACGATCGAGTAGACCTGGTTGCCGTCGGCGACCGCGTCGTCGACGCCCGTGATCGTCACGACCTGCGGCGCGGCGAAGTTCGCCGGCGTGAACACCAGCTGGAGCGGCGCCACCGTGCCCTCGGTGGTGTCGGAGGACGTGATCGCGATCGTGACGGTGGCCGTGGGCTCCGACTGCAGCCGGATCGTGAACTGCGCGGTGCCGCCGCCCTCGGTGGTCTGCAGCCCGCTGGTCGGCGTCACGATGAAGCCGGCGGTGTCATTGTCGAGGTTCGTGACGCTGACGTTCGCCGGGTCGATGCCTGCGTAACCGGGGTCGGCGCTGACCGCGACGCCGGTCAGCACCGTGTAGACCTGGTTGCCGTCGGCGATCGCATCGTTGACGCCGGTGACCGTGACGGTCTGGGGCGCGTTGAAGTTCGCCGGGGTGAACACGAGCTGCGCGGGCGACACCGTGCCCTCGCCGGTGTTCGAGGACGTCAGCGGGATCGTGACGTTCGCGGTGGGCTGCGACTGCAGCACGATGGTGAACGTGGTGCTGCCGCCGCTCTCCGTCGTCTGCAGGTTGGGACCGGCGCTGACCACGATGCCCGCGCTGTCGTTATCCAGGTTGATCACCGCGACGTCGGCGGGGTTGCGCGTGCTGTAGCCCGGATCGGTGCTGACCGCGGGCGCCAGCACGACCGTGTACGGCTGGTTGCCGTCGGCGATCAGATCGTCGACGCCGGTCACCCGCACGGTCTGCGGGGCATCCCAGTCGAGCGGGGTGAACGTCAGGGTCGCCGGCGCTGCCGTCCCCTCGTCCGGGGCGTCGGAGGCGACGGCGACCGAGACGGTGGCGGTGGGCTGGGTGGTGAGGCGGACGGTGAACGTGGCCGTGCCCCCGCCCTCGCTGGTCTGGAGCCCGCTGGTCGGCGTGACGATGAAGCCGGCGGTGTCGTTGTCGAGGTTGGTCACCGCGACATCGGCGGCGTTCACGCCCGCGTAGCTGGCGTCCGTGCTCACGGCGGGCGCGGTGACGATCGTGTAGCTCTGATCGCCGTCGGCGGCATCGTCGTTGACACCGGTGACGGTCACCAGCTGCGGCGCCGCCCAGTTCACCGGCGTGAACGTGAGCGCGACCGGCGACGCGGTGCCTTCGCCCGGATCGCTCGAGCTCAGGGCGATCGCGACGTTCGCGGTCGGCTCGGTGGTCAGCACCACCGTGAACGTGGCGGTGCTGCCGGCCTCCGAGGTGACGAGGCCGGCCGTCGGGGTCACGATCACCCCCGGCGTGTCATTGTCGATGTTGGTGACGGTCACGTCGGCGGAGTCGAAGCCGGCGTACGCCGCGTCGCCGCTCGTCGCGACGCCGACGTCGATCGTGTAGTCGAGCGAGCCGTCCGCGAGGTCGTCGTCGACGCCGGTCACGGTCACGGTCTGCGGCGCGTCGAAGTTCGCCGGCGTGAACACCAGCTCGGCGGGGGATACCGTGCCCTCCGTCGGATCGTCGCTCGTGATCGGGATCGTGACGTTCGCGCTGGGCTGCGAGTCGAGCTTGACCGTGAACGTGGCCGTGCCGCCGCTCTCGGTCGTGATCAACCCGGAGGTCGGCGTCACCGTGGTGCCGACGTCGTCGTCGTCCTGGTTCGTCACGGCGACATCGGCCGTGCCTGCCACGCCCGCATCGACGCGCACCGTGTAGGCCTGATCACCGTCGGCGATGGTGTCCTGGACACCCGTGACCGTCACGGTCACCGGTACGTCGAAGTTCTCCGGCGTCAGCGTGACCGTCAGCGGCGAGACCGTACCCTCGCTCGCGAGCGAGCTCGCGAGCTCGACCGTCACCGCCTCGAGCGGCGCGCGGCCGAGCGCGACGGTGAACGTCGCCGTGCCGCCGCCCTCCGTCGTCACCAGCCCGGTCATCGGCGTGACGACCAGCGACGGCCCGGTGGCCGGCTGGAGGTTGTCGCCGCAACCCACCACGAGCACCCACGCCACGGCCACAGCTGCTCTCACACCCGGGTAGAGACTCATACCCCCCAACGTACTGGACGTGGAGCGCCGGGATCCATGCGCCAGGCGACAGATCGTATGTAGACAAACCGGGTTCGATGTCGTCGCGATCCGCCGTTGCGATCCGTCGCGATCCGTCGCGGTTCAGTCGCGGTCGGCGAGGATCTTGAGCGCGGTGTTGCCCTTCGAGTCGGCCGGTGCCGCCCACGTGATGCCCGCCGGCGCACCCGCGCGGCGCAGCCGATCGAGGATCGCGGCGCCCTTGAGCTCGGTCAGCACCTTCATGGCGCCGGTGTACTGCGCCCAGACAAACTGCGCGCCGGCGAGCTGCGCCTTGAGGGTCGCGTCGTTCGGCGCGGCGGCCACCGCCGCGGTGAGCTCGCGGAGGCGCGTGACGTAGTCCTCCTCCATCCCGAGCTCGATCTGGAGCTCGTTGACGAGCACGGTGTTGAACACCTTCGTGGCCGGCAGCGGCTGCGTGAACGTGCGGTCGGTCTCCGGGATCGACGTCCACTCCTCGTGACTCAGCATCTCGGTCATGTCGGTGGTGTCGATCATGAAGTTCGAGAACGCACGGCTCGAACCGGGCACCCAGAGCTGGCGCGCCTGGTCGAACCACAGCTGGCGGGCGGCGATGCCGGCGGTCTCGAGCTGACGCTGGCCGATCGTCAGCGTCGCCTTCTCGATGTAGCCGCCAAGGCGCGTCCAGCCCGCGTCGTCGAGCGCCTCGAAGTCCTCGAAGTCGTCGTTGTTCGCGGCGCGCTGGGCGGCACCGTACGCGTTGAACGCGGCGATCGAAGCCGCGCGATTGGTGGTCGCGGAGAGGCCGCGATACGAGTTGAGGAACGTGTCGTAGGTCGTCTTCACGGCGAGCGTGCGGTCGAGGCCGACGCGCCAGGCCCGGAACATGTCGACGTAGTCATCGAAGCCCTCGTCGGTCGCGTTCGTGATGATCCGGTCGGCGTCGTCGAGCGCGTCGGCGAGCTCGTGGAACACGGTGTTGATGGTCTCGGCGATCACGCGGTTGCGATCGAGCGCCTCGGCCGTGGTCGGCTGGGGCTGGGCATCGGGGAGCACGAGCGACGCGGCGGTGACGTTGAGGCCGGGCGCCGCGGCATTGATCCGCTCGGCGAGCAGCGACTTGTCGAGGACGCGGCGAGCCATCACCTCGAGGGCATCGACCTGCGCGCGATCCGCGGCCGGGATCGTGCCCGCCGCCTGCGCGCGATCGATCGCGTTGAGGGCGCCGGTGATGCGCGTCGTCGCGTTCGTGTAGATCGCGCGGATGCTCTCGATGCGCGCCTCGTTCATGTGATAGCGGCTGCGGGTCGACCGCAGGTGCGCCTTCGGGTCGAGCAGGAGGACGCCGGCGTGCGCGCCGATGTCGACCAGCGCGTTGTCGGTGTCGAGTTGCTCGTACACGCCCTTGATCGGCGTCACCGGCGCGTCGCTGCCGTTCCACCGGGTCTTGCCACGGCGCACATCGTCATCGAGCGTCGCGAGGTGCGTCATGCCGCTGTCGGTGCGGACGTCGACCTTGAGGTTCGTCTTGTTGCCCGCTGCGTCGATCTGCGTGCCGAACTTCGCCGCGATCAGCAAGCGGCGCACCGTGGTCGCGTTATCCCAGCGCGCACGGCCGCGCAGCTCGACCGCGTTGCCGAGCAACGAGTAGCCGGGCGTGTCGTAGTACGAGTCGTCCATCAGGTCGGTGCCGAGCGAGAGCTCGCGGCCACCGTCGTCGGGATCGATCGCGAAGCGCTCGGGCTCGATGGTCAGCGCGACGTGCGGCATCAGCTCGCGCGCGGCCTGGCTCTCGGCGTCCCACGGCATCTCGTCGAGCGAGAACCCGTACGTGAACGCCTCCATGCGCCGGCTCCGCCGCAGGCGCTCGTAGAGCGTGCGGCCGTTGCCATCGCGCGTCAGCAGCAGGGCGCGCAGGCGCTGGCCGGTGATGCCCTGCACGCCGAGGACGGACTCGACCTCCTGGTTGTCGCGCGCCCAGCCGCCCGGCTGCGAGCCCGCGAAGGTCTGCGCATCGATGAACGGGCGCGTCGCGAGATCGATCTCGCAGCGGCCGAGGATCGCCTCGACGAGCCTGCCGAGCGCCAGGACGCCAACGAAGTCGACCCGATCGAGCTCCTCGAGGTCATCGAACACGTCATCGTCGGCGGTGCCCGGGTCCCCATCGGGGCCGTTGCGGTGCGCGAGGATGCCGCGGGCCGCATTCTCGGCCACGCCGGCGTCGGCGAGCGTGGCGGCGGTCGTGCTCGACTCGTTGACGAGCTTGAGGACCTCGGCGAGCTGGCAGGTCGAGTAGGCGCCGTCTTCCTTGGCGCCGGTGCCTCCGAAGCTGTCATCGCGTGCGTCCCCGGGACCCGCATCCGTACAACCACCAGCAACCACGAGCAGGACCGGGAGGAGCGTGCGCATGCCCGCGACCTCTCCAAGGGTCATGCCAGGCCGCGTCATCCGCAACCAAGCCCAGATCCACGCCTGGGTCTGGACCCCCATGGCAACAACAACAGGTTGCATGGCTAGAGATTCAGCCAGCGCGGCGACGCCCCCGGCGCTGGGTGAACCGACCTACGGGCAGCCCGACGACACGACGAGCGCGTCCTCCGCCATCCAGCCGAACCGCTTCACGCCGGCGCCGACGACATAGCCGTAGAGGAAGCGCATCGTGCCGCTCTGCTGCCGGTAGCGGCCGCTGCCGTCCTGCACCCAGAGCGGGATCGTGATCGACGGCCGGCCCGAGCTGGTCGGGACGTCGACGCGACGAAACTTGGTGCGCGCCGGGAAGTGATCGGTCGTGGCGCCGCCGAGCCCGAAGCCCGGGACCATGAAGACCAGGTTCGCGGAGCGCTCGCCGTTGATGCGTGGGCGCGACATGTAGTCGCCGGCGCGCTCGTGCGTGGCCTCGCTGTCGTAGACGACCTTCTCGAGCTCGCGCGACGCGTCGTGCGAGTTGCGGATCGCGTAGCAACCCAGCCGGCCCTGCCGCGGATCCTTCGCGTTGACCTCACCGACCTGCGCGCGGAAGGACGTCTCGCCGAGGATGTGATCGAGGGGATACCAGCCGGCGCTGCCGTTGCTCGTGCGCACTGCGAGCGCGTGCGCCTTGCCGGCGAGCGCGCGGGTCTGGCCGTAGTTGAACTTGAGCCGCGATGCGCCGGTCTGGACGCCGAGCACCTTGCCGTGCCCGTCGCGGATCGAGGCGCCCGAGGCGATGCCCCAGCTCTCCTCGCCGCCGGCCGTGGTCACGCGCTGGCTGATGCGCGGTTCGCGGAACCGACAGTTGAACGGGCTCGCCACACAGTAGTCGCCGTTGACGCCGGCGAACATCCGGCTCGCCTCGAGCTGCATGTCGACCGGCTCGTCGGCGTCGAGCAGATCGAGATCTTCTTCCACCTCGACCTCGGGATCGAGCGTGGGATCGGTCGCGCAGGCGGTGAGCGTGGTGAGCGTGAAGAGGAGGATCGAGTGCAGCTTCATGCATCCGGCCTGGTGCAGCCGAGAGGCCCGACGTGGTCTCCTGATGTGAGCGTGTCTCGTACCGGCAAGTACCTGGAACGCGTTCGGGATCCGCGCGTGCACCCACCTTCGGGTGCGCACGGATTGGGGCACGGGTGAGGCTTGTTGTGGTCGCTTTGGCGACACGAACGGGTGCTTGCTCGGCCGGCTGCAGCACGCTGAGACGGCACCGCACGATGACGCCCGATGTATCCGTTTCGCTCACGCGAACAAGAACCAGGCATTACAGCCGACGGCCGAGGCACGCTGGCTGCAACTGTCGCGACCTCGTATGCAAGACATCACCGTCCGCATCTGCCGCGACGAGCTCCTCGGCCTGATCGACACGACGCGATCGGTCGAGAAGCAGCGGATCACGGCGGAGATGTCGGTGGTCGTGCTCGATGATCTGCTGCGCCCCGAGGAGCTGCCGCCCGAGGTCGTGGTGACGTTCAAGCCGCAGCCCGCGCCGCTCGCGCAGGAGCCGGTGGCGCAGCCCGCGGTGACGGCGCACGCACCGGTGGCCGCGCTCGACACCCCGCTGCCGCGGACGCCGCGGCGCTCGCGGCTGGCGCGCGCCTCGGATCGCTTCGCCACGATGCTGAGCGCGATCGGGCTGGTCTAGCCTCGCGCCACTGCGCTCAGCGTCGGCGGTAGATCGGCCGGCGCTCGGTCACATCCGCCTGGTACGTCACGCCGAGCTCGCCGAAGGCCTGCAGCGCGCTCTCGAGGGACTTGCCCGGCTGGAGCTCGAAGGCGTCGAAGCCGCAGCGCTCGAGGTACGCGAGCCGGTCGTGCAGCACCCAGCCGACCGCGCGGAGCTCGCCGCGATAGCCGTGGCGTTCGCGGAGCTGGCGCGCGATCGAGAAGCCGCGGCCCTCCGTGAAGCGCGGGAACTCGATGGCGATCAGCGCGAGCCGCGTCGGGTCCGGGATGTCGGCCGGCAGCTTGTCGCACGTGATGCGCACGCCGAGGTGGGGATAGCGAGCGAGCAGCTCGTCACGGCTCGCGACATAGCGCGCGAGCGTGACGATGGGCTTGCCCCCCGCGGGGAGCTCGCCCGCGTCGGGAACGTGGAGGAAGTCGTCCTCGGTGATCGCGCGGTTGCGGATGATCTGCATGCCTACTCCGCTCCTGCGCTGGCCCCGGCCGTGCCGTAGACCGCATCCTTGAAGGGCTCGAAGCCGACCCGCCGCACCGCCTCGAGGAACCGCTCGTCGGGCGACTCCCGGATCGAGAGGTAGCGCTCGAGGACCTTCTCGACGGCATCGACGATCGCGTCCTGCGGCAGCGCGGCGCCGAGGATCTTGCCGATCGACGCATCGTTGCCGGGGCTCCCGCCGAGCATCAGCTGGTAGAACTCCTCGCCGCGCTTGTCGATGCCGAGGATGCCGATGTTGCCGACGTGGTGATGGCCACACGCGTTGATGCAGCCGCTGATCTTGATGCTGACGTCACCGACGTCGTTGAGATAGTCGATGCGGTCGAAGCGCTCGGCGATCTCGAGGCTGAGCGGGATGCTGCGCGCATTCGCGAGGTCGCAGTAGTCGAGGCCCGGGCAGGTGATGACGTCGGTCAGCTTACCGACGTTCGCCTTCCCGAGATCGAGCTCGACGAGCTCGGCGTGGAGCCGCGGCAGCTCCGACGTCTTGACGTCGGGCAGCACGAGGTTCTGCGTGTGCGTCACGACGACGTTGCCGAACGAGTAGCGATCGGCGACGCCGGCGATCGAGTCGAGCTGGGTGTCGGAGACATCCCCGGGCGGCACGCCGGGCGTCTTCACCGAGATCACGACGGCGCTGTAGCCGGGCACCTTGTGCCGGAAGACGTTGTTCTTGAGCCAGTTGGCGAGCTCGCGATCGCGGCCGAGGACGAGCGGCGTGAGCACGTCGCTGGTCGGTGGCAGGGCCTCGTACGGCGGGGGCGCGAAGAACGCGCTGACCCGGGCGATCTCGGCGTCGGGCAGCTCGAGCTCGGGCGTCCGCGACGCGGCCCAGTCCTCCTCGACGCGGCGCCGGAACTCGTCGATCCCGAGCGCGACCACCAGGATCTTGATGCGCGCCTTGTGCTTGTTGTCGCGCCGCCCCTGCAGGTTGTACACGCGCAGGATGCTCTCGAGGTACGAGAGCAGGTGACGCTTCGGGAGGAACTCGCGGATCACCGCGGCGATGTGCGGCGTGCGTCCCATCCCGCCGCCGACGAGCACCTCGAAGCCGCGCTCCCCGGCCGCATTCTCGACGATCCGGAGGCCGATGTCGTGGAAGCGCACCGCGGCGCGATCATCTCCCGGCGTGCCGGTCACCGCGATCTTGAACTTGCGCGGCAGGTTCGCGAACTCGGGGTGGAAGGTCGACCACTGCCGCAGGATCTCGCAGTACGGGCGCGGATCCTCGAGCTCGTCGGGGGCGATCCCCGCGAAGTGGTCCGACGTGATGTTGCGGATGCAGTTACCGCTGGTCTGCACCGCGTGCATCTCGACGCTCGCGAGCTCGTCGAGGATGCTCGGGACCTCGCTCAGCTTCGGCCAGTTGTACTGGATGTTCTGCCGTGTCGTGAGGTGCGCGTAGCCGCGGTCGAACGTGCGCGCGATGTGCGCGAGCTTGCGGACCTGCGTGGAGCTCAGCAGGCCGTACGGGATCGCGACGCGCAGCATGTACGCGTGGAGCTGCATGTAGAGCCCGTTCTGCAGGCGGATCGGCTTGAACTCCTCCTCGGTGAGCTCGCCGGAGAGCCGGCGCGCGACCTGGCCGCGGAACTGCTGCGCACGATCGGTGATCATGCGGCGGTCGATGTCGTCGTACTGGTACATGGGGTCAGCTTCCGGTGCGCGGGAGGCCGCTGTCGGGACGGCGCAGGGGGATGGTCGGGCCGTTCGCGCGGATGCGTTGCCGCGCGGTCAGCGGGTCGATGGTCGTGCCCTCGGCGTGGACCTCGATGCCGTAGGGGTCGGAGATCTCGCGCTGCTCGGTCGCCAGCGACGCCGCGGCGAGCTGTTTCGCGGTGGCCTCGTCGGCGAGCAGGCCGGCGTCGGCGATGTGATGGGACCAGGTCCCGTCCGCGCGGCGCCACGCGACCCCGCCGGTCTCGGTGAAGTTGCCGGTCACGATCCAGTGATTCGCAGGAGGCACGGGACCAGTTTGCCTCGCGCGCAGAAATAATGAAAAGATAAAAAGGTGATGCTCCCCATAACCCCGAGGCATGGCAGGTCCGCATGAACCTCAACCAGCTCCGGGTGTTCCATGCCGTCGCGCAGGCCGGCAGCATCACCGCCGCCGCGCAGGCGCTCAAGGTCAGCCAGCCGACCGTCTCGAAGCAGCTCGGGGAGCTCGAGAACGCGCTCGGCGCGCTGCTGGTGGACCGGCTGCCGCGCGGGGTCCGGCTGACGGCCGCCGGCCGCGGGCTGGCCGAGCATGCCGCCCGGATCTTCGCGATCGAGCTCACCGCGCAGACCGAGCTGGCCGCGCTGCTCGGCGGCACCCGCGGCCAGCTCGCGGTCGGTGCGAGCACGACGATCGGCAGCTACCTCGTGCCGCGCGTGTTCGGCGCGTTCCAGCGGCGGCACCCGGCCGTCCAGCTCGAGCTGCAGATCGGCAACACCACCGCGGTGCACGATCTCGTGCGGCAAGAACGCGTCGAGCTCGGGCTGACCGAGGGCCTCGTGACCGATGCGGACCTGACGGCGCAGGTGTTCGATCAGGACGAGATGGTGGCGATCACCGCGCCCGGCGATCCGCTGCTCGACCGCGGCTCGGTGACGGCGAAGGAGCTCGTCACGCAGCGCTTCGTGATGCGCGAGCGCGGCTCGGGCACGCGCGAGGTCATCGAGGCCGCCCTCGCGCGCAAGCGGCTGGGCGTGGAGCCGGTGATGTCGCTCGGCAGCACGGAGGCCGTGAAGAACGCGGTGGCGTCGGGCCTCGGCGTCGCGATCGTGTCGCGGCTCGCCCTCGACCTCGAGCTCGCGAGCGGCTCGCTGCGCTTGATCGAGGTCTCCGACCTCCGGATCCGGCGGGCGCTCCACCTCGTCGAGCAGCGCGGGAAGTCGCGGAGCCCCGCGGCGCGGCGCTTCGTCGAGCTGCTTGGGGGCGACCGTCCGTAGGGGCGAACCGCATCAGTCCGCGGGAGAGGATTGGCCGCCAAGAGCGCCAAGAACGCCAGGAAGGGGCACCCGACTTTCTTCCTTATTTTTCCTTGGCGTCCCTTGGCGGCCTTGGCGGCCAATCTCCCCGCGTCAGTCCGCGTCGTCGGCTGCGGCCGCGGGCGCTGCGGGCTCGGCGACCGCGCGGGTGATCAGCGAGGCGAGCCGCTCGGGACGTGGGAGCGCCAGCGCGATGTGCTGGGCGGCGGGCGACAGCTTGCGCCAGGTGCGCCGGAGGATGCGCACGACCTTGTCGTCGGGATGCTTGGCAGCGAACGCGGCAGCCTCGTGCTCGAGGAAGGCGAGGCAGAGCGCGTCCTCCATGTGCTGGGTGTCGGGACCGCGCTGCTTCTCCACGATGCAGCGCACGGCGGCGATCGTGGTCGCGTCCCAGCCATGGACACGGAGCGTCGCGGCGGCGTGCTCGGCGTGCGTGTGCTGGAGCGCGGCGCGCCACCGCAAATAACCGGCGCGCCCGTCGGGGTACGCGGTGCGTGGACTCTCCCACCGCCGCAGGTGCTGGCAGTGGGCGGCGAGGCGGAGCGGCACCGACGCGTCGGGAACGAGCCGCGCGATCCACGCGTCCAGCCGCTCCGCGTCGACCAGCTCCTGCGGCCGGAGCGCGCCGGCCACCTCGAGCAGGCGCGGGTCGCGCGCGTTCTGCGCCGCGAAGTCGGCGATCGTCGCCGCGAGTCGCTCGTCGTCGGTCACCCGCGCAGCGTACTGCGATCAGCCGATCAGAACTCGAAGTAGTGCTGGATCGTGAGGTAGCGCTCGCCGGTGTCGGCGAACACGGTCAGCACGCGCCGGCCCTCGCCGAGCTCGCGGGCGACATCACGCGCGACCTGGAAGGCGGCCCCGGCGGAGATGCCGGCGAGGATGCCCTCCTGGGACGCGAGCTCCTTCATCTGCTCGAACGCGTCCCTGTCGGACACGCTGCGCACCTCGTCGACGACGCTGCGGTCGAGGACCTCGGGGACGAAGCCCGCGCCGATGCCCTGGATCCGGTGCGAGTCGAGCTTGCCGCCGCCGAGCACCGGCGAGCGCGATGGCTCGACGGCGATGATCCGGATCCCGGGGATGTGCTCCTTGAGGACGCTGCCCACGCCGGAGATCGTGCCGCCGGTGCCGACGCCGGCGACGAACGCGTCGATCCGGCCCTCCGTCGCGCGCAGGATCTCGAGCGCCGTCGTGCGCCGGTGGGCGTCGGGGTTCCACCGGTTCTTGAACTGCAGCGGCACGAACGACTTCGGGTGCTTCCTCGCGAGCTCCTCCGCCTTGCGCACGGCACCGAGGATGTCCTCGCGCGCCGGCGTCAGCACGACCTCGGCACCGAACCGGCGGAGCAGGAAGATCCGCTCGAGGCTCATGGAGTCCGGAATCACGATGATGCAGCGGTAGCCGCGCGCCGCGCACACCATGGCGAGCCCGATGCCGGTGTTGCCCGAGCTCGGCTCGATGACGACCGTGTCCTGCTGGATCAGGCCCTCCTCCTCGGCGCGCTCGATCATGTTGAGCGCGACGCGATCCTTGATGCTCGCCGCCGGGTTGAACATCTCGAGCTTCGCCAGGATCTCCGCGGCGCCCGGCGGACGCAGCCGGTTGATCCTCACGATCGGCGTGTTGCCGGTGAGCTCGGTGACGTCGTTGGCGATCTCCTGCCCGGTCTTCTTGGCTTGGTGTTGGTCCATGGCGGTTCAATCGATCAGCAGGAGCAGGAGCATGACGAGGCCGGCGGCGATCAGCGGGGCGGCGATCCAGAACACCGCGATCCGGCGGATCATGCGGTGCCGGAGCAGCTCGTAGCCGCCCTCCTTCGCGAAGGCGATCGCGATCACCGACATCACCTGCGCGTGGACCAGCGACTGCGGGATCCCGAGCCATGCGGTCGCCAGGATCAACGTCCCGACGACGAGGTTGATGATCGTGGCGGAGTACAGGCCGAGCGGCACGACGTCGCTGCCGATGGTCGCGGCGGTCCGCGAGAACACCAGGCCGCCGAGCGCGAACACCGGCGTGAACAGCAGCATCCCGGTCTGCACGTCGAACACGCCCGCGGTGGCGAGCGGCGAGACGACGTTCGCCACGTTGCTCGCGCCGATCCCCATCGCGACATAGCACGACGACGCGATCACGAGTGCCCGCAGCTTCCACTCGTGCTTCGTGAGGTGCTCGTACAGTCGGTAGTTCCAGCCGCGCAGCGGATAGAGCCGCCGCGTCATCAGCCAGGTCGCGAGGAAGGCGATCGGCGGGATCAGCAGCCACGCCGGCAGCAACCGGTAGAGGAAGACGTCCCAGCTCAGGTTCGAGCGCATGAGCCCGAGGCTCAGCAGCGCGAACACGATCACCCACGTCGTCGACTGCGGGATCCGCGCGAGGTTCGCGAGGAACAGCGCGCCCGCCGCCGCGCCGACGAGCACGAGCGCGGTGGTGCGATCGATCGTATCGGCCGGCACGAACCCCGCGCCGAGCGTCTTCGCGACGTTGCCGCCGATCAGGAGCGCGCCGATCCCGACGCACGCTCCGAACAACAGGAGCGCGGCCGTGCGCGGGATCAACTTCGCACCCAGCGCGGCCGAGAACGCGGGACTGAAGCCCGAGCCGCCCATGTTGAGGGCGAAGAAGCTCGAGCATGCGACGAGCAGGACGTCGACGACCGCTGGGCTCACGACGGCTCCAGTCAGCTCACCCGAACCGTGTGGCGGTCACAAGAAGTCGAGATCGCCACTGCGCTCCAGGATCTCCTTCGCCTCTTCCTCGTCCGTCGTGGGCGCCGCGAGGACCTCCTTGAGGACCTTGACGTACGACGTGTACACGGTGCGCGCGCCGTTCGCGGTCACGATGAAGAACGGCGCGGCATCGACGCCGAGCTCGGTCGCGAGGCGCATGCCCTCCGACGCGGGGTCGCGCTCGTCGGCGATCACCACCTCGTCGATCCGCGCCATGAGGTTCGCGTCCTGGAGTCGCTGCTCGACCTCCGCGCACTTGCGGCACGCGCTGCCGTCGAGCTTGAGCTTCTTGACGAACGTGATGTGCATCAGCGCGCCGCCTTGTCGGTCGGCGGCTTCGCGACGTGCAGCCCGCACTCCTTGATCGTGGCCTCTTCCCACCACCAGCGGCCTTCGCGCTCGTGCTGGTTCGGGAGGACGGCGCGCGTGCACGGCTCGCAGCCGATGCTGACGAACCCGCGCTCGTGCAGCTCGTTGTACGGCACCTCGTTGGCGCGGATGTAGCTCCAGACCTCGGCCGACGACCAGCTGGCGAGCGGGTTGAACTTGACGACCCGGCGCTCGGCGGACGAGAAGGCGGCGTCCTCCTGGAGGACGGGTACGGTCGAGCGCGTGCTCGGACTCTGATCCTTGCGCTGCCCGGTGATCCACGCATCGAGCGTCGCCAGCTTGCGGCGCAGCGGGAGGACCTTGCGGATCCCGCAGCACTCGTTGTGGCCGTCCCGGTAGAAGCTGAACAGCCCCTTGTCCCGGACCAGCCGCTCCACCGCGACGGTGTCAGGTGACAGCACCTCGAGCGTCACGCGATAGCGCTCGCGGACCTTCTCGAGGAACCGGTACGTCTCGCCATGGAGCCGGCCGGTGTCGAGGCTGAACACCTGGAGCTCCGGCCGGATCCGCGTCGCCATGTCGATCAGGACGACGTCCTCGGCGCCGCTGAACGACACCGCGATCGCGTCGAAGCGCTCGAGCGCGAGCTTCAGGATGTCCTGCGGCGAGCGGGTCGCGTACTCGGCAGCGAGTCCGGCGATCTCTGCCGCGGGAATTCCCATCGGGACCATTGTTACGCCAATGCCGGCATGGTGGCAACGCACGCGTCCAGCGCGCGCCGGATCGACGGCGAGCGTCGAGGTCCGTGCGTCGAGACGACGCTAGGAAGATCCTGATGGCGGCGGCCACCACTGAGGGTGCGAGTCGTCAGCTCGCCTACGTCCTCGACGCGACCGTGAGCGTGCCGCCCCGACATCAGGCCGCTTCCGATCGGACGTCTGCGCACACGACCGCGTGTGGTTCACGATCGTCGGTGTCGCCTCTCCCGTCTGCGTCGAGCGGCGCTACCCTTGGTGATGGCGCCGACGGTCCTCGTGGTTGACGACAACCCCGATCTGCTCGAGGTCCTCGGGATCTTGATGGATGGTGAGGGCATCCGTCATCTCGAGGCGCGATCCCTCGAAGAGGTCAAGGAGCTCGGTCCGCGCCTCGGCGAGGTGACGCTCGCGATCGTCGACATCAACCTCGGCCCGACCGAGCCGAGCGGGCTGGACGTCGGCAGCTGGTTGCGGCAACAGCGCCTCGCCTGCCGCATCGTGTTCCTCACCGGGCATGCGCCCGAGAGCCACCTCGTGCGGCAAGCCGCCATCAACAGCGATCGCGTCCTCGGCAAGCCGGTGCCGAGCAGCGTGCTCCTGCGCCTGGCGAAGGGGCTCGACTGACCACGATCACGCGCCAGTTCGCCTCGCGCAACACGTTCCGCGTCTGCGTGCTGGTGTTCGTGGTCGCGACCGCGAGCATCCCGCTCGACATCACGCGGTACGGGTGGTGGCCGATCGGCTTCGCGACCGCGCTCCATGCGCTGCAGGCCGCCGTGCTCGGGGTGTGGACGTGGCGCGCCGGCAAGCGGTGGTCCGAGCGCACGTGCGATCTCGCCTACGTGTTCGTGCTCGCCCCGTACCTCGTGACGATCTGGATCCCGCAGGTCCACGAGCACCAGCACGGGATGCTGATCGAGCCCATGATCGCGCATCACTTCGTGCTGCTCGCGATCGCGATCCTGCCGCCCTTCAACGTGCGCTGGGGCTTCAGCCTCCTCGCGCTGTTCACCGCGCACGGCCTCGCGCTGTGGGGCGTGCTCGAGGATGCCGCGACCACCCCAGCGCTCGACCGCGAGCCGTGGTTCACGCTGCTGTTCGCCGGGATCAGCGTCGGCCTGCTGTGGTCGCAGGCGCGCCGGCACGAGCTCGCGTTGCGGCTCGCACGCATGGAGATCCGCGCGGAGGCCCTCGACGGCATCAACCGCGTGCTGATCGCACTTCGCGATCGGGCGAACACGCCGCTGCAGACGCTCGAGGTCTCGATGGCGTGCCTCGAGCGTCGCCACCCGGGCGAGCCGTCGCTCGCGGCCATGCGGCGCGCGATCGGGCAGCTCACGGCGGTGCAGCAGCCGGTCTCGCGTGCCGCGGTCGTCGTCGATGACGTCCGCGTCGACACCGATCTCGAGCGCGAGCTCGAGCGGCTCGGCCAGCTGCCGAGCTGAGGCGCCCGCGCGGCTCGGGAGCGAGAGATTGGCCGCCACGCGCGCCAAGAGCGCCAGGGAAGGTTGAAGGACCAGGGGCGCACCCACCGACTTTTCTTCTCCTCGGATCCTTGGCGTCCATTGGCGGCCTTGGCGGCCCATCTCCGGGGGCTCAGCCCGCGGCAAGGACGACGAGGCGACGCATCCCCCGAGAATCGCCAACCGGCTCACGGTCGGTCGGCGGGCGTACGCGGGGGGCCGCGCCACCGGTACCGCTGGTGCGGCGGGACTTTGGGCACGTGCGGGTACCCGTACGCCTCGACCGTGCGCTCGTGCAGCTCCCGCGCGTGGTCCGGCTTCCCCGCGGCGGCCGCCGCCTCGACCGCGCGCATCGCCAGGGCACGCGTCGCGGTGCACGGCGGCTCGGGCGCGAAGGCGAGCTGCGTGAAGATGTCGAGGGCCTCCTCGTGGGCGCCTGCGCGGGCGAGGGCCTCGGCGGCGTGGTAGCGACGCTCGCAGCGATGGATCGCGAGCATCCAGCATTCCTCCGTGTAGGTGCGGAACCGGCGCAGCGACGCCGTGTCGCACGCGAGGTGGTACGCCTCGTCGAGCGAGGGCCCGGGCTCGGGCGCCACCGGGACGTCGGCGCCGGCCGGTGCGGCGGGCGGCGATCGGGCGGCGCTCGCG
>JALZOI010000260.1 GCA_030857245.1 Myxococcota bacterium | reverse complement strand
CCGGCAAGACCGGCCGTGCCGACAAGGCCAGGTACTACGCGATTGCCAGGGGCTCGGCGATGGAATCCGCTGCCCACCTCGACGTGATGAAGATCGACGAGTTGATCGACGACGAGCACTACGCCGTCGGCGTCGCATTGCTCGAGCGGGTCGTTGCCATGCTGACCAAAATGATCGACCCCTGATCGTCAAGGGGGGCGATCACGAGCACGGTAGCGTTCCCGTTCACGTGCACGGCCACGATCACGGGCCCGATCACGGCCACGATCACGGTCACGACCAATCAGGGACAGGCCCTAGATCCTTGGCGCCCTCTGCGCCCTCGCGGCCCTGTCTCTCCGATCCCGCCCGCCGCTCATGCCGACAGCTGGTCGAGCGCCGCATCGACCTCGTCGAGCTCCCACAGCCGCCGCTCGATCTCGCGGTCGAGGTCCGGGTCGAGGGCGGGGCAGGCGGTGCGCTGTGCGACCAGCCGCACGAGCTCGTCGATCGCCTCGAGCTCGTCCGAGAGCCGCTCGACCCGGCGCAGGCACTCCTCGCGGTGGCGGACGCGGCGGGCCATGATCTCGCGACGGCGCTTGGAGCGCGTCGCATCTCCGATCGGGATCGTGTGCGGCAGGTCGTGGCTACCGGCGAGGCGCAGGGCCTCGAGGCAGCGCTGGTGGCTGATCGACAGCCGCACGAAATGTTCGAGCAGATCCTGGAGCTCGAAGCGGTTCGCCTCGGCCTCGTCGGTGCGCTCGATCTCCTCCACCAGCTCGCGGAGCTCGATGTATTGCTGCTGGCGGACGGGACCTGTCGGGCGCAGCAACTTGAGGCGTACCGCCTCGCGCCGGCAGCGCTCACGGATCTGTGCCTGCCGATCGAGGTGAGTCCGGACGAAGCGATAGCGCGTCGCGCTGGCGCCCAGTCCCAGCACCGCGAGCATCGCGAGCACCGCGCCGATCAGGCCGGCGTAGCCGAGGCCGACACACGCCGCGAACACCGCGACCGCGACGCAGACCGGACTGCCGATCGCACCGCGCACGTAGGTGAGGTTGGTGTTCCGCACCGTGAGGGCAGGCGGCGGAGCGAGGACGAGGCCGGACTGCGAAACGGTCTGCATGTCAGCGAGCAGTTACAACCGCCGTGCCATCGGTGCGGCATTTCGCGACGGGGCGTTCTGCCACGGATCGATGGTCGCCAACGTCACACCGTGGCGGGTCCGTCGCACAGTGCGCATGACGATCAAGCTCTCGAGCGTGGTCCCCGGCGTTGGCCACGGTGATCGATCTCGCAGTTCCTCGCGGTGCCTACACGTCGTCGCCAGGTTCGATCGGAATCGCCACGGCGCGCCCCACGGTGAGGCACACCGCCGAGACGCGCACGTGCCGCGCGTTCGCGCTGCACCGGCTCGCACAGCGTGCGCCGCAGGACCGTCGACGATCGGGGATCTGCCGGGGTTCTCCCACATGTCGTTATCCGGCGGTACCCGCGGACGTGGGGCGCCCGATGGACGCCGTCGGATCGGCGCGCGCGCGCCGGACCCGCGGCGGTCGGCGTCGCGAACCCTGTAACCGGCGGCTGCGCCGGTGCATCCCGCGGCGGCGGGCGGGAGCATCGCGAGCGTCAGGCAGTGAGCTTCGACGACGCGGTGGCCCAGCCCTCGACGCGAGCGCGCACCGCGAGGACGTCCTCGGTGATGCTCGACCACACGAGCTCGCCGGCGCGCTCGCCGGTCTGATCTTTCTCGAGGACGCGCACGCACGTCGCGAGGTCGCCGACGACCACGAAGCCGATCCGATCGGCGGCGCGGTCGGTGGCGCCCACCCAGTCGAGCGCGGCGCGCAGCGGCTGGAGCCCGCGCTCGCGGAGCCGGTTCCCGATCGTCAGCGTCTGGTCGAGCTCGACCGGGTGGAGCGATGACGACAGCCATCTCGCGGAGTGGCTCGTGGCCTCGCCGGGGGTGGTCGCGAGCTCGATGATCTGCGCGAGCTCGCCCGGTCGCGGGCACAGCAACCGCGCGATCCGATCGTTGCGGAGATCGGCGAGCTGGCGCGCGATCAGGAACGCGAGCTGGTTGTCGTCGATGGCGTCGTCGAGCGCCGGGCGGCCGATCACGAGGACGGGCACGAGGACGCCGTTGCGGAGCCGCATCGTCACGGTGCACGGCGCGAGCTGCTCGCGATCGAGGTAGACGGGCGGCGCGGTGATCCCGAACACGGTGACGACCTGCGCGAGCACGCGGGCGATCGGCGCGGGGACGTCGTGCTCGCGCGCGGGCAGGCCCTGCGGCGGCCGCATCCGGGCGCGCTCCGCGGCGAACGCGGGCGCGACGAGAGCGAACAGCGCGGAGAGCTGCACGTCGACGTCGATCCGCGACAGCGTCAGCCAGTCCTCCTTGGTGAGCGCGCGATGCGGGCGGGTCGGCTCGACGACGACGCCGCGGCCGAACAGCGCGAACATCCGCTCCTTGACCACGTGCTCGCCGAGCGCCGACAGCGCCTGCTCGCACGCGATCGCCTTCTCGGGCTGCTGCGTCCGCGAGTACAGCGAGCGCAGCGCCTCGTACGACGCGAGTCGCTGCTTGTCGCGGGCGAGGATCGCCTGGTGCTGCGTGATGGCCTCGAGCTGGTGCTCGGGCGACGCGGCGCACAGCTCGGCGAGCCGCAGCCGGCGGCCGACGTCATCCGGCGTCAGCGACAGGCCGACCTCGTAGGCGGCGATCGCGTCGTCCTTGCGGCCGAGCGCGACGCACAGGCTGGCGAGGCGGTCCCACAGCCGGAGCCGCTCGTCGGCGCGGCCTTCCTCGACGCGCACGTGCTCGAGGCGGCGGTAATAGAAGCCGACGAGCTCCTCGTGATCCGACGCGTTCGCGAGCATCGCCTCGAGCTCGTCGGCGGCGCCGAAGGCGAGCGGGTCATCCTCGATCGCCTGCTCGAGCATCGCCAGCGCGAGATCGTGATCGTCGAGCTCGTCCCGCGCGATCATCGCGCCGGTGTGCCGGTAGCGCGCGCGCACCCTGGGATCCTGCTCGGTATCGATCAGGCGCCGCACGAGGTCGAGGCTGTAGCTCCAGTCACCTTCCTCGGCGACGAGGTGGAGGAACTTCGTGAGCAGCAGGTGATCGCCGGGACGGAACGCGAGGGCCTCGCGGTACATCTCGCGGGCGGTCAGCGGATCTCCGAGCTCGGTGTAGCGATCGCCGAGCGCCGCGAACCGGGTGGCCTTCTCCTCGGGCGGTGCGATGTTGGCGAGCGCGAGCTGGTTGGCCGCCAGCGCGAACGGATCCGCGGCGTCGAGCTCGCTGCGCAGCAGCAGCGCCGCGCGGTGATCCGGCATCAGCGCGAGCAGGATCGCGGTGTGCTTGTCGGCGCCCGCCTTGTCACCGAGCTCGTACGCGGTGCGTGCGACCCGGTAGTGCAACTCGACGGCTTCCTCGGGCGGCAGCAGGTCCTCGTCCTCGAGCAAGCCCTCGAGGAGCGGGCGCGCCTTCACCCACTGCTGCGCCTCGAATAGCATGTGCCCGAGCTCGCGGCGGGGCTCGAAGTCGATGGGATCGAGATCGACGGCGCGGCTGAGCGCGACCCGGGCGCCGGTCCGATCACCGAGCTCGCCCGCGACCTTGCTGCGCTGGAGCAGGTAGCCGCGGAGCCGGCTCGGATCCTCGGTGGTGCGGCACAGCTCGTCGAGCATCGGCGCGAGCTCGACGAGATCGCCGGTGTCCCAGCACAGCTCGACCAGCGCGACGCCGGCCTTGTGGTTCGTGGGATCGGCGAGCCGGGCCTGGCGATACACCCCCTTCGCGCGCTCGGTGTCACCAAGGGCGACGCAGAAGTCCGCGGCATCGACCAGCCAGCGCGACCGCTCGGCCACGAGCGCGGGGCGGGCGGCGGCTTGCTCGAGCAGCGCGATCGAGCCCGCGAGCTCCCCGCGATCGCGGAGCAGCACGGCGAGCCCGTCGATGGCGGCGACCAGGTCGGGATCGTCGGCGCGTGCGCGCTCGAACAGGTCCTGCGCGAGGCCCCAGTCCTGGAGCTTCGCGACATCGGCGGCGCGGCACAGCACGCGCGCTCGCTCGCGCGGATCGTCGATGGCGCCGGCGAGCCGCTGCAGCGACTCGAGCGCCTCGTCCTCGGGCACGCCGACCTTCGCGCCGAGCCGGGCGATCGCCGCGAGCACGTCGGGGTGATCGGGGTCGAGCTTGTCAGCCTCGCGGTAAGCGTCGAGCGCGCCGCTGTCGTCACCGAGCTCGCGATCGTAGAGCTGGCCGATCTCCCGCAGCAGCTCGGCGCGCTCGGTGTCGCGCTCGATGTGGACGGCACGCCGCCCGAGCAGATCGATCAGCGTCGGCCACTCGCCGGTGCTGCGATAGAACAGCTCGAGCGCCTCGTGGGCATGCGGGTCCGACGGCTGCAGCGCGAGCACGCGCTCGAGGCAGTCGGCGGCGTAGTACGCGCGCCCGATGTGCTGCCAGCCGTGCGCGATGTCGGTGAGCCGGCGGGGGCTGGCGTCGTCCTCGATGGTGACGAGCGCCGTCATCGTCTCGAGCGGCAGCTCGCTCCACCGCTCGGTCAAGCGGGCGAGCCGGAGCAGCGGATCGAGATCGTCGGGAGATGGCGCCTCGGTGAAGGCCGCGAGCCGCACGGCGAGGCCGCGCTCCGCGTCGCCACGCTCCTCGAGCGCTTCCGCGAGCTCGCGGAGGATGCGCGCGCGCTCGGTGCTCTCGTCGGTCGCCTCGACGCGCGCGAGCTGCAGATCGATGATGCGATGACCCTCGGTGTTCAGCGAGGCGTTCGCCGCTCGCGCCTGGCCACGCTCGATCGCGGCACGCAGGCGTGCGCCATCGAGCCCGGGGAACTCCTCGAGCACGGCCCGGACGATCATGTCCACGGCCCCGAACCCCGCGGTGTGGCCCCGCATGACTCCCATTGAACCGCAACTCGCCGGAAAGCGCGAGCCCGCCCCGCCGCGATCGCCGCCGTCAGCGCGACAGCGCGTCAGCGCGTCAGCGCGTCAGCGCGTCAGCGCGACACCGCGCTCAGCGATGATCGCGAATGACCGGTCCGCCACCGCGGCGGTGATCGCGGATCGTGGCGCCACCGCTGGCGCGCCCGCGGACGCGATAGCGTGCGAACTCCGCGCGGCCGTCGTCGCGCTCCCAGCGACCTTGCGCCCACGTGCGGCGCCCGCCGTTCATCGTCCAGGTCCCGCTGACGTAGACGTGATCGGGACGGTCCTGCTCCCAGCGGCCCGGCATCCAGACGTAGCCCGAGCCGCGGTAGTCCCAGTAGCCATCGATATAGACGTGGTTCTGGCGCGGCGCCGCCCAGTAGCCGTCGACCCACACGTGCTGGTTGCCCTGCTGCATCCACGAGCCCTGCACCCAGTAGTGGCCGGTGCGCTCGGGCTGCCAGTAGCCGGCCTGCCACGACCAGTTGTTGTTGATGTAGGTGTAGCGACCGTTCACCCACACGTGGCCAGGGTTGTGGCCGTCGTCGTAGTACTCGACGTGGGTGACGACCGGCGGCGGCGTCGAGACCGCGTTGACGACCGCCGCGACCGTGACCGCCGTGGCGAGCACGGCGATCGGGTTGGCCCGGACGCGGAAGCCTCCATGGATGCCGCCGCGGGCGTAACACCCGCTGATGGCCAGCGAGCTGATGATGACCAGACCCACACCGAACTTGCGCATCGGTCGAGCATCGCGAGAAATCACGCCGCCAGCAAGGAGGCAGATTTCGGCACCCGATCACGCGGTACAGTCAGGGCCATGAGGCACGCCGCCGTGATCTGCGTCGCGCTGGTGCTCGCCGTCGGCGGTACGCCGCCGGCCGCGGCCGATCCCAAGCTCGCGCGGCAGTACGCCGGGCGGATCGTGATCTCGCCGGATCCGGCGCCGACCGTCGCGAGCGAGCTGCCCGCGTACGTGACCGCGAACCTCGTGAAGGACGGACCGTACGAGCTGATCAAGGGCTCGCCGTGGCAGGTCCACCTCGTGGGCTTCCTGGCGCAGGGCGCCGGCAAGGGGCCGCTGATGCTGGTGCTCGCCGACGCCGCGGATCCCAAGCTCGTCCCGATCGACACGCTCGAGGTCGGCGCGAAGGGGCGGCTCGTCATCACGTCGACGAAGCTGACGACCGCCGCGGGCTACGTGGTGAACAAGACCTATGCGGTGCGGCTGATGCGCAACCAGACGGTGCTCGCACGGACCGCGCTGAAGCTACGCGACTGATGGCCGCCGACTGTCAGATGTGCGGCACCGTCCACCGCACGAAGCTCGCGGTCGCGTGCCCGGAGAGCCGCACCGGCGAGATCATCCTCGGCAAGTACCGGATCGGCGCGGTGCTCGGGCTCGGGGGGATGGCGGCCGTCTATGCCGCGCAGCACCTCATGCTGCGGCGGGAGGTCGCGCTCAAGGTGCTGCACAAGCGGTTCGCCGTCGACCAGGAGCTCGGCGCGCGCTTCGTGCGCGAGGGCCGCGAGACCGCCGCGACCGGCCATCCAGCGTTCGTCGGCGTCCACGACGCGGGCATCACCGAGGACGGCTGCGCGTTCATCGAGATGGATCGGCTCGCGGGCAAGGACCTCTACAGCATCCGCAAGGTCGAGCAGACCCTCACGCCGGAGCGCACGGTTGGGATCGCGATCGCGGTGCTCGAGGCGCTCGAGGTGCTGCACGGCCGCGGCGTGATCCACCGCGATCTCAAGAGCGCGAACGTGTACCTGGAGCCCGCGGCCGATGGCACCGAGCGCGTCAAGGTGCTCGACCTCGGCTTCGCGAAGGCGAACGACGAGCTCAACCTGACGTCGCCGAACGCGCTGCTCGGCACGCCGTTCTACATCAGCCCCGAGCAGTACATCGACCCGACCACCGTCGATGCACGCGCCGATCTGTTCTCGCTCGGCATCGTGATGTTCGAGGTGCTGACCGGAGAGTGGCCCTACACCTACGACTCGAAGAAGGATCTGCTCAGCAAGGTGATGTTCGGCCAGCTCGAGCGGCACCCGGCGCGCCGCCGCGAGGAGGTGCCGCGCTGGCTCGACGCGGTCGTGGCGAAGGCGCTGGCGCTGCAGCGCGAGCACCGGTTCGCGAGCGCGGCGGCGATGCGCGAGGCGCTGATCGCGGGAGCGAAGCGGCGGCCCGCCGGCAAGCCGGGGCTGTTCAAGCGCCTGTTTGGCAAGCGGGGCGCCGGCTAGCGTGGACGCGGACGTGACCCCAGCACCCGATCGGGCGGGTGATGCGGCTGCGACCGACCGGTCCGCTACGCCACGTCGCGGACGTGCTGGCGCAGCGCGCCGGCGGGACCGAACAGCAGCTCCTCCCAGGTCGCGAGGAGCGCGCGGGTGTCGCGATCGTCGGGGTGGAAGCCCGGGCGGTAGTACGCGAGGTACGCGGGGAGGAGCCGGGCGAAGTAGCCGGGAGCGATCCACAGGCGCCGCACGCCGGTCAGCCACGTCCACGGCTCGAGCGCGATGCCGCGCGCGGTCATCAGGCGGGCGTGCACGGTCGCGTGCGCGCCGAAGAACACCGCCGTCGTGAGCAGCATGATCGCCAGGCGGCGGACCTCGCCGCCGCCGGCCGCGCGGTAGACGTCGAACGCGACGGCCTTGTGCTCGCTCTCCTCGAACGCGTGCCAGAGCCAGAGCGGCCGCACGGTGGGGTGGAGCTCGCGACGCATCCGCTCGTCGGAGAGCAGCCCCTCGGCGAGGATCGCGGTGAAGTGCTCGAGGGCACAGGTCGCGGCGAGCTGCGAGCGCGGCGACAGCGTCTGGCGCACCCGGCCGAGGAACCGGCGCAGCCCGGCCTCGATGCGCGGCACGGCGGTGTAGCCGTGCGCGACGAGCAGCTCGTTGAAGGCGCGATGCTCCTTGCCGTGCATCGCCTCCTGGCCGATGAAGCCGGTGATCTGCGCGCGCAACGTGGGATCGGTGATGCCCTCGCGGTGCGCCTTCACCGAGTCGACGAAGAACCGCTCGCCCTCGGGAAACAGCAGCGAGAGCGCGTTCATGAAGGTCGTCTGGAAGGCGTCGTCGTGGCACCAGTCGCGCGGCACGGTGGAGGGCTCGAGGCCGAGCTCGACATCACGGCGCGGGATGGTCATGCGACGAGTGTGGGTCCCCGACGCGCGCGGCCCTAGGTCCGGGCGTGCCGTGCGGTTATCATCCGGGGCCACGTGTTCGACCTACCTGGCGCCTACATCAAGGATCTCGTCGAGCTGGTGGGCCGCTGGCAGGTCACACCCGCGGCGCTGCTCGCCGGCCTGCCGGTGCGCGCTGCCGCGCTCGCGGATCCCGCGACGCGCGTCCCGCTCCGCGTCTGCGAGGCGATCATCGAGCGCGCCCACGCGCTGACGCACGAGCCGGCCCTCGCGTTCCACGTCGGGACGCAGATGCGGCTGTCGTCGCACGGCTTCCTCGGCTTCGCCGCGATGACCGCGAGCACCGTGCGCGAGGCGCTCGAGCTCGCGGTGCGGTTCGCGAGCACGCGGACGTCGGCGGTCGGACTCGCGCTGTATGTCGAAGGCGACGCCGCATCGCTCGTGATCGAGGAGCGCACCGAGCTCGGCGCGCCGCTGCGCGAGTTCGTGGTGATCGCGCTGATCGTCGGGATCTGGCAGCTCGGGCAGGCGCTGACGGGACGGCCGCTCGCCGGTAGCGCCGAGTGCGCGTTCCCGGCGCCGCCGTACGCGCAGGGCATCACCCTCGCCGGTCGGCTGCAGTTCGATCGGCCCAGTCACCGGCTCGTGTTCCCGGCGTCGGTGCTCGCGCTCGAGCTGACGACCGCCGATGCCGTCGCGACGCAGCTCGCGAGGGCGCAGTGCGAGCGCGAGCTGGCGGCGGTCGTCGAGGCCGGGCTGCCGGGTCGCGTCCGCGCGGTGCTCGCCGCGCGCGAGGATGTGCCGGCGCTGCCCGAGCTCGCACGCGTACTCCACATCTCGACCCGCACGCTGAAGCGCAAGCTCGCCGAGCGTGGCACGACGTTCTCGGCGATCCGCGACGACCTCCGCCGCCAGCGCGCGCTGCTGCTGCTCGACAACCGGGCGCTGTCGATCGGCGAGATCGCCACGCGGCTCGGCTACACCGAGCTGCCGAACTTCACGCGCGCGTTCCGCAAGTGGACGGGCGTGACGCCGCTGGCGTATCGCGGCCGCGCACGCTGACGGTCCCCGGG